>JACWAG010000484.1 GCA_014874425.1 Syntrophaceae bacterium
CTGGAACAGGTTAAAAGTGTGATTCAGAGTAAAAAGAGTGTAATGGTGAGCCAACTCAGTTCTCAGGACACTAAAGTGGACAATGGCGCCGGTCTTTTTTCATCCAAGCCTCTTGACCCAGTTTCTGTAGAAATTGAAGGGGTCATTGAATTACTGAAGAAACAGGACGCGTTGGCGTCTATGACTACCCATGAACGGTCTCAACTTCGGAAAAGGATTGTCCTCCTGGAAGACCATATCAGGAAAATGAAACGTTCCGGGGCGTTAAACCTTTCTGACGGTGAAAAGACCATTATCGATAGAGCGAGGTCCGAACTGCGAAGGATAACCGACTACGCTCCAACATGGGTAATACTGTTGGTCGCTGCCGCTATAGGCTTTGGCACAATGGTCGGATGGAAGCGCGTGGTAGTCACTGTAGGGGAAAAAATAGGTAAAAATCCTTTAACTTATGCCCAGGGAGCATCGTCACAAATGGTGGCGATGCTGACAATAGGTCTCGCGGCGGTCATGGGATTGCCGGTTAGCACGACTCACGTTTTGTCCTCAGGGGTAACCGGAAGCATGGTTGCCAACAAGGTAGGTCTGAAATACGGGACCCTTCGGGAGATCGCCATGGCCTGGGTATTTACATTCCCCGTGACGATGCTCCTTGCCGGCGCTTTGTTTCTTGTGTTTCGTTGACCAATTCGTGAACCTTTGACGGACATCCGCTGTCTTTCAGCTTCCCCAGTTCACTGCCCATCCATGGATCTCCATTCCCGTCCCGGCAGGGGATGTCACCCGGATTCTAACCGTCCCTGTAAGCGCTTCAAGATCAGATAACGAGGCCGAATAATTTCCTACTCCAGTAGAGACATTTTCCAACTCCGAATACCCGCTTAGTTCGATCCAGTTAGGGGCCTCGTCTCCTACGCCAATATATAGCCTTGCGCCTGGACTTAAATCTTTAACCAGAAGCGAAACATAGGCCTTAGCAATCGGTACACAAGCACAATATGGCTGGCTGATCAAATCCATGTCGAGCCCGGCTTCGTCATGAATGGTCACAAAATGGCCGATAGAAGGAACTTGCTGAACTTCATCAGCTTTCATCCCGATGGCTACTGAAATCATACCCGGATCAAAAACTTGGGAGAAGTTTTCATTGATTGAGGCCAAACTTTGGCTGTCCATGTGGTTTGTATCGAACCCAAGGGCCTGTTTGAGCGCGTCAATCGTGGTGTTCACGGTGGAATTGATCCAAGTTCCGGAATTGTCGAGGAACCGCCAGTTTCCGGAATCAAGTTGCGCAATATTCTTCCAGGCTGAACCATTCCATATTTTCCAGTTCTCGGAAGGGGTACCTTGGTTGAAAGATAACGCATAAAAGATTTTACTCGACCCAGGGGTAGCAAAACTCGGGGATATGCTTTTAATATTCATCCAACTCGATGTTGAAGTTCCCAACAGAATGGCGGCTTCGAGTGAAGTCGGGACAGCATATGACGCTTGGACCAGTTTCAGTTGACTCAAGCTGGTTAAACCTGTTCCCCATGAGCCCACTATTTGGAGTTTGTAATATCGATAGGCGACATCGTTTTGAAACGTGAGATAATCGCTCCAAGTGTTCGATGGTAGCTCTGGCAAGTCCTGAACTGAATCAAGCGTGTTCCAGACGATGTCATCATTCGAACCAAGTAATTGAAAATTCTTTGGAGCTGAGACATAAGTCGGATCGAGGGAGTTGCGCGACAGGATGCTATATTTGTTGATTATTATGGAGGAGTTTGGTCCAAAGTCTATTTTTATCCATTGAGGCGCGGTTTCAGTCCCTGCTGCTGATGCGATCCAGCACTCGTCTGGGTTTGTGGAATGGTTTTCGTTTTGGTCAAAGGCCCGCCACGCGGGGCAGTTTGGGGAAACATATTCACTTGAAGCTGTAATTACAATAGGAGCTGGAGACAGGTTGGAAACCATGGCGGGCGAAGCGTAGCCGGTTCCAGTATTTATGGCCCCATTGGAAACGATGGTTTTTTTCATGCTCAGACCATCACTCGTAAAGGAGAGGCCACCAGAGTCAGAGAGTTCAATGTTGGATGTCTGGTCAATCTGTATCACCTGAGTCAAGTCCATTTCTCCAGGAAGCTCGGTGAAATACTTGCCAGGTTCATCATAATAGACCGTAGATAAAGATAAATCTACACCCTGTTTATTTTCAAACGTGTCCGTAAACCCGTTAACCAAAGTCTTTGAAGGTAGATTGTGCAGGAATGACTGATTCATTGACAATAGTTGAATATTATAGATTATGGTCTTGATTTCATTGGCCATAGGAGGCAACCCTCCCGTGATGAAAGTCATATTTCCTCCCAGGCTCTTAAAATGTTTTAGAGAATGCTTGAATTTACGGGGGTGATACTAATTCGAGTTGTCGAAATGACAAGAATCAGAAATCTTTTGTCAGAATTACGTAGTTACATTGTATCGCAGGGGTCGACTCTGTCAATCGATAAATAAAAATCCTCTAACTTTCAAAAAACACTTTGAAAGCTTTGTGTGTCATCCAGATGTCATCTTTGGCGCATACCTCAAGCGGTGAATGCATGCCCAAAATTGGAGGGCCGCAATCGATTATGTCCATGCCAGAGTTAGCCAGGTATTTAGCGACAGTGCCGCCCCCGCCTTCATCGACTTTTCCGAGGCCGGCGGGTTGCCACATGATCTTTTGGTCGTTGAATAGCCGCCGAACCCAGGAGGCGTACTCCGCGTTAGCGTCTGATCCCATGTACTTGCCGCCGGACCCGGTATATTTTGTTATTCCTATGCCGAA
>JACWAG010000485.1 GCA_014874425.1 Syntrophaceae bacterium
AGGCGTTTCAGTTCGGTACAGCAATGTAATCTAATCGTTATCAAACCTGCTCGTTGGAAGGTTGCTACGTAATTTCGTTCACGTGTTCACTGACCCGACTAATCGTAGGTCTCCGGTATATGGGGGCGCCACCGATATTACTTTGATGACGCCCTTTTCTGCTCTTGAGACAGAAATAGCCTGGCGGAGCGCATGCAAACTTGAATGAGAGCCATCAACGCAACGGCTGCAAGTATACGTCTAAACATGCTCGTATGATTCTGAGGCTTGAGCCGCGTATTCGGCTCTTCTGCCCTTAAACATGCTACCGATAATGATTACAGCGCCGACGGCCAGAGCCAAACACATAGTCGCGAAACTGACCATATCCAGAATGGACAATGTAAACTTATCGACATCCATTAGTTGCAATTGATTCAAATACTGTGGCACAGCTAGCGCCCTACTGACCGCAACGATTAACATGATGGTCCCCATGACGATTTTAATCATGTTTTCTTTTACATAGGTCGTTCCGATCGCCCCGAGCTGAACGCCCACAAGCGAGCCGGCGAGAATTATCAATGTGAGTCTGATGTCGACCATTCCGTGCATTGCCCACTTCACTGTTCCTCCAAAGCCCATGAGAAAGGCAATGACCAATTCGCTTGCTGACGAAATGAGACCAGAAGCTCCAACAACATAGATCATTCCTGGAACCCCGACAAAACCACCAACCGCTATAGTCGCGGCGAGTAGGCCGGTCGCGAACCCGACGGGAATAGTGAACCAAAGAGATATTGTGAGATCAGCAGTCTTAAAATGAATCATAGGTGGTAGATTAATGGATTGCAGACGTCTAGCCAATTTTGGAACGGGATTCCCGCCTTCTGAATTAGATGTTTTAAAAGCGTCATAAAAGACATAGCTACCGACGAACAAAAGGACAGCCACAAACGACAGGCTAACGTAAAGGTTTGAACCCGCCTCACCCCATTTGCTGAGAATCAATTCCTGAATTTTTATGCCTGCTTGCACCCCCACAGTAGCGGAGGCGGCCATTACAATCCCTAGTTTTAGGTCTACCTGACCATATTTGTAACGTTTATAAGCGCCAACCATGGCTTTGGGGAACTTGTGGCACATATTGCTGGCCACGGCCACAGCCGCAGGAACACCAAGACTCATCATGGCCGGAGTCAACACAAAGGCCCCACCGGAACCGATGAATCCACTCACCAGACCACCAATAAAGCCGACTATGAACAAGAATGAAACATTCATCCAGGTAAGATCTATAAATTTTGCAGCGTCGAGGGCATGGTCGATCATCTTCAACTCCTTTCAGTCAAACCCTATAATTAGCAAACTCTAAGCGCTCATTCTTAAACGGGCGCGAGGTTTCTGAATTGGTCGAGGCGCTGGAACGGTCTTGCGTTTGGCCGCCTGCTTGGTTATGGCTTCAATGCCCAGGACAGACCACAAGTTGCTGGAAAATGCGCCATGCGCAAAAGAAACTATAAAAACGGTTGCTATGGGCAGGGCCGCATAAAACCCTCCCTTGGCGAACAGTTGAGTGATGGCGGAAGCGTGTGAGAAAACAGCGGCGTACAAAGCCGTTGTTATCGCTCCATACATCAAGGTGCGCATCAAAATCTTTTTTTTCCTAATTTCAGTTTTTGCCGCCATTTGTATCTCCTAATAATCTTGATTGTACCAGCAAAAATGGATCCCAAACCTGGGTAAGGCCTGGGTAGCCAATTCTTTAAGTCCACATGGAGTCACTTCCGTAAATCTGGTTCTTAGGCCCTATAGGAACGTTCTCTCAATCTCATTTTACGCCTATTTTTTTTCTCGGCCTCTCTCGCAACAGATCTCCTTTCAGACTCCTGGAGTATGTCGCGAGCCATCTGCCATTCGCCTTCCTCAGCGAAAGCCGCCGCAGCGGCCATCTTTTCCAATTTTTGGAGCCATGTTCTCATTTTTCTCTCCTTCAGTCTGGCAAGTATCCCAATTTCCGGTTTAATCCTATCAAGTTCTGTGCCATTGTATAAATGTAGTGCAACACGTTGAAATTTCAGGTGCTATCCATTAATGTGCAATTTCTGGAACTCGATTCACATGTTGCGTTTCGCAACTCTGTGGCTCGATATTGTGAATGGAACCAAATTTCCAGCTTAAAGAGCCATATTGTGATCTGTGCCTCGGTGTTGCTATGTGCAACATCACTTTGCTCACGCAACAGCGGAATTGATGTCAGCCGCGTTTCAAGAACACGGTTATATCTTCTGAAAGACCGCCATTGCGGCGCCGTTTTTTTCTGTCTATAATGATGTGACGCAAACAGAAATCGGTTTTAAGGAATATTAAGCCATGGGTTTTTTTAAGAAAAATCAAGAAGAAGGCCCTTCCATTCCTCATGAATTAATCGAAATCAGAACGAACCTCGAATCCTCAAATCTTCCGGACCACGCGAATTCCGCCGCATTCAAAGAGTTGGACAGGCTTGAAAAGACGGACCCATCCGCTGCCGAATATGCGATAGGATTAAACTATATAGAATACCTTCTGGCATTGCCGTGGAACACTTACACCGATGATAATCTCGATCTGAAACGGGCCCAAGCCATACTGGAACGCGAACATTACGGGTTGAGACACGCAAAGGAGCGTGTTTTGGAATTCCTTGGCGTCCGCACTCTCCGGAACAAGCAGGGTTTCAGAATCCTGGTTGTTGATGATGAGCAGATGGCCAGGGACAACATAGAGCGTGTAATTGTCAAAGATGGACACATTGTTCAAACAGCTTCAAACGGTGTTGACGCGCTGGAAAAGGTCAAGCGCCAGGAGTTCGACCTTATAATTACAGACATGAAAATGGACCGGATGAACGGTATTGAACTAACGGAGAACATTAAAAAAGCGGCCCCCAGGACCGAAATCATGCTGGTGACAGGTTTCGCCACCGTTGATTCTGCTGTAGACGCCTTTACAAAGGGCGCTGCGTATTTTTTATCAAAACCCTACAAGCTTGATGAACTGAGGGCCGCTGTTAAAAGAATACTTGAGAAGAAGCGTCACGCCCAGATCACCAGGGGCCCGATACTGTGTTTCGCCGGACCTCCGGGAACAGGGAAAACCTCAATAGGTAAGGCCATAGCAGAGGCGATGGAAAGGAAATTCGCCAGAATTTCCATGGCCGGTCTTAGAGACGAAGCTGAGTTGAGAGGACATCGCCGGACATATGTTGGGGCCATGCCAGGAAGGATTATCAGCGAAATTAGAAACCTGGGCCTAAAAAACCCGGTTTTCATGTTGGACGAGATCGACAAGATTGGACAAGATTTTCGAGGTGATCCGGCTTCAGTCTTGCTCGAGATTCTGGACCCTGAACAAAATCGGAATTTTCGAGACCATTATCTGGATGTTTCGTTTGATCTTTCTTCAGTAATGTTCATAGCTACAGCCAACGCCATTGAAAATCTGCCAGCGGCCCTTCTGGATCGCCTGGAAGTAATAACTTTCTCGGGTTACACTGAGCATGAGAAAACGAGAATCGCTCAAGACTATCTGATACGCAGACAATTGAATGATTGCGGCCTTGCCGCGAGCGAGGTAAGATTCACTGATGAGGCTGTGTCATTAATTATTAGGGACTATACAAGAGAAGCTGGCCTGCGAAATCTGGAACGTGAAATCGCGAATGTCTGTAGAAAACTAGCCCTCATATATCTTCAAAGTGGACAGACAAATCTCCCCGCCGAAGTTGATTCTAAGATGGTGTCGCGACTCCTTGGGCCCAGACGCTTCCGACACGAGGCGGCTGAATCTGCGGATCAGGTAGGAGTGACCACTGGCCTGGTTTGGACGGAATTTGGAGGAGAGATTATCTTTGTGGAAGCTGCCCGGATGAAAGGCTCCCAGCAACTTATCCTGACAGGTTCCTTAGGGGACATTTTAAGAGAATCCGCGCAGACAGCCCTGAGCTACATTCGAAGTAACGCTCGAAAATTCGGGGTTGATGAGAACTTTTTTTCTGAAACAGACCTGCACATTCATATCCCAGCGGGGGCCATACCGAAGGACGGCCCTTCCGCCGGCGTTACGATTGCGATTGCGCTCATATCTCTGCTGACGGATCGGCCAGCGCGTCGAAGTGTAGCTCTAAGCGGTGAAATTACCTTAAGTGGGCGAATTCTGCCCGTGAGTGGAATTAGGGAAAAGACACTGGCGGCCCAGAGAGCTGGCGTAAAAAAGGTCGTTTTTCCGGAAGCTAACAGGATGGATGTCGAAAGTCTTCCGGAACAGGTAAAAGGCGGGCTGGAATTTGTCCTTGCATCGGACATTATAAGTGTAGTGGACTTGGTCTTAACCTCGGCGTGACTTTTTGCTATAAATTACGGAACAGGAGGCGTCGAGAAATAGTAATCTGATGTAGACATGATCACGATGTGAAAATATTGTAGTGTCTTGTCGTTCAAAGGTCTATAATCAGTTCAAAATGGTGTTAACATATCTGATCGAAGATATACTTTGTATTAGAGTAGTTGCTCTTAAGGAGTCCAACTTTTTGTTGGCCTGTGTGAGGTAAGGGGACTAGTCATGGGCGCATCCGTCTTGTTGGGAATCACAGGTGGAATTGCGGCGTATAAGGCGCCCCTGTTGGTTCGTCTAATGGTAAAAGCCGGTATGAACGTCCATGTCGTTATGACCAGGGCGGCCGCAGAGTTTGTAACCCCCCTGACTCTGTGTACACTTAGCGAAAATCCCGTGATCCTGGATATGTGGGGAGATCGGGATCGCCCGACTGTTGAGCACATTTCTTTGGCCGATGCTACAAGAATTGCGGTCGTGGCCCCAGCGACAGCGAATTTCATCGGTAAACTGGCAAACGGGATTGCCGACGACATGCTGACTACTACACTTATGGCTTATAACAAGCCCACGATAATATGCCCTTCCATGAACGTGAACATGTACCGAAATCCAATTCTGCAAGCGAATCTGGAAAGACTCGTCACATATGGCTATCAAGTGATGGTCCCGGAATCGGGAGAGTTGGCTTGCGGTTGGACTGGGGAAGGGCGAATGCCCGAGCCGGAAGCGATTTTTCGGGAAGTGGAGCGCAGGCTCGGCCCCAGAGATTTTGATGGGTTGCGTGTCCTGGTAACGGCTGGTCCGACTGAAGAACCTCTCGATCCCGTCAGGTTCATTACAAACCGTTCTTCAGGCAGAATGGGTG
>JACWAG010000486.1 GCA_014874425.1 Syntrophaceae bacterium
ACATTCAGGATTTACCTACCTGCAATTCAGACAGACCAAGACTTGAAAACTCCAACATCTGAAACGGCTATACGAGGTGGGACGGAGACAGTTCTCCTGGTGGATGACGAGGATCTTCTCAGGGAATTGGGCGCCAGGATTCTAAACCAATATGGGTACCATGTAATCACAGCCTCTAACGGAGAAGAGGCCTTGGAAATATACCAACGGGCTGGCGAGAGTATATCACTGATCATTCTGGATCTGATCATGCCTGAAATGGATGGTAGGCAATGTGTGAGCGAGATTCTCCGGATTGACCCCAATGCAAAGGTTGTCATAGCGAGTGGTTATTCTGATGGTGAACCAACTAATAGGGACATGGCGGGCGCAGCAAAGGGATTCGTGCAAAAACCGTACAATGTTAAGCAGCTTCTAGACACGGTTCGCGAGGTCCTGGACAAGGATTGATAGGAAAACTTACATGCAAGATCAAGATCAAGATAAAACCAAAGAACAGCTTATCGAAGAATTGAAAGACATGCGCCTCAAAATGGCTGAATTGGAAGCTGTTCAAAAGTTGTTTAGTGAAAAGGAATCACGATATCGCGAAAGTGAACAGCGCCTGGAACTCGCTCTAGAGGGTGGAGCGCTTGGAGTATGGGACTGGGACGTGAAGACCGGCCGGGCTATTTGGGATACGGGGACTACACGAATGATGGGATATGAGCAAAATGAGCTGGATCCCAACATTCGTACATGGAAAAGAGCCGTTCACTCAGATGATTGGGAAAAGGTTTCAGAAGTTTTGAATGGGCATCTGTCAGGACGACTTCCTTTTTACGAAGTTGAATATAGAATGCAGACCAAGTCCGGCGAATGGAAATGGGTTCAGGTTCGAGGCAAGGTTGTAGAATATGACAAGCAAGGCAAACCTCAGCGAATGACTGGAACGATGATTGATGTCACTGAACGCAGGCAGGCTGAGGAGGAAAGCGAAAAACTAAGACTTCAGCTTATACAATCCCAAAAGATGGAAGCCCTCGGGACTCTCGTAGGAGGGATAGCCCATGACTTCAACAACATGCTTCAGATTATCCTCGGCTATTCCCAGCTACTTTTACAAGACAAGAAAGAGGGTGATTCGGGTTACAAAGACATTCAAACTATAATCGAAACAGTCAAAGGAGGGGCGGACCTTGTCAAGAAGCTGCTGGCGTTTGGTCAACAGTCCCCGATATTCCCGATCAACCTGGATCTCAATCATTTGATAAGGGAACTTATTCCTCTAATATCTAGAATTCTGCCTCAATTTGTGCAAATTGATGTCAATTTAACCGATGGGCCTGTAAAGATAAATGCCGATCCCAACCAAATAGATCAGGTGATCATGAACCTCGCCATTAACGCTTCAGAAGCTATGCCGAAAGGTGGGACCCTCAAGGTGGCAACGAAAACCATGGCGCTGGAAGATGAACATTGCAGATTGTATCCTGGAGTCAAACCCGGCAAATATGTTGTGCTATCGTTGTCGGATACCGGTCGGGGGATGGATAAGGAAACGTTGGCCAGGGTATTTGAACCGTTCTTCTCCACAAAGCAAAGAGGTTCGACAAGAGGAACCGGCCTTGGTCTTTCAGTTGTACAGGGGATCGTAGAAAAGCACGGAGGTTACGTAACTTGTAAGAGCGAACCAGGGAAGGGTTCCGAATTCAGGATTTACTTCCCCGAGATAGACTATTGCTACTCCAAGTAGTTAGGGCATCCTCATATTTCATTATGCAGGTGAACGCGAGATCGTATTAGTTGGTTTCCTTGGGGCTTTTGTCAGGTTCAGGATTCGAATAATCGATGTGAAAGTCAAAACGGGGGAACACCTTAGGCAGGCGCATGATATTGAATACCATTACACCAATGGACATGCGGTCCAACCAGGAAGACAAAGGCCAGCCATAATGGATTACTATCTTCCTGTCCGCCAATTCATATTCCACTACCTTTAACAGGCCGACCATTTGCTGATATAGAGTCCTTTTGCTCGTTGCGAAGCGAAAATGATTTGGAGCCAATTTTGTCGGAGCGCCCTGACGGGGATTGTAAAAAGTGACATAAACCTCGCTGTTTTTAGGCGCTTCCATGGCTTCTTCCCGGGGCCTGCGAAAAATCATATGGATTTTATTTTCAGTCGATTCGGCAAGGAAAAGGACCATGTCCATATGACTGTCGGTTTGCGCTACCGCCTTGATTTCAGGCGCCCTTGTTCTTGCGACCACGAGTCCGCCGGTAAGCACCACACCTGTCACAATCGCCCACAATTCGGTCCCATGTGGTTTCATCCAAGCCAGGAAAAAGAAACAGCTCAGGAAAATGAAAAAGAGAGCGATAGTCCCCAAATGGTTGGTGTAGTAATTAATAACTCCTTTTGCGCCCATGAAATACCGGTAAATCACCAGCGATCCAGTATTTATGGTGAAACATGCGAGCAACCCAAGGGCGTACATGTCCGCCAGGATCATTTGACTCCCGCCTGTCACTAAAATTATACAGGAGAATGAAATGGCGTTTACAATATGAATTCGGTACAAAGATTGCCTGCGGTTTGTCGCAATAAGCCATGAAAATCCGTATCGTTCCGCTACTCGCTCCATCAGTTCGCTTGAAGCTACAAAGGC
>JACWAG010000001.1 GCA_014874425.1 Syntrophaceae bacterium
GACAAAGATTATCCGATCGATTATTCCCATTTCAATATCCAGGGTACATGTGTGGGTGCTTTTGGTATAGCCGCCGATTCTGATGTCGCAACGTTTCCGGCGGTTGATTGCTCAACAAGCGTAGGCGCTGATGGTGGTATCAATCTGGATTTCCCAGTCTTTACAGGCGCTGTAGGGTCTACTTACATCGCAAGAGTCAATTGGGAGGAAATCGCTATAGGCGCGGCTATTTCAGGAATTATCGTGGTTGCGGGTGAAAATATTTGTGGGATGGACCGCGAGGCAGAGTTTAAGAACGGGAAGATTGTCAAGTCACCCGAAATGGAACGTCGTATAAACGCATACAAAAATTGGTATCAAGGTAAAGGCGGGGTTATAGTTCAGGCCAATGTTGAAGATACCAAGTTGGGTGTGCCTGAATATGTTATCGAAAAGCTTGGTGTCGAAATTTTTGAACTAAAATGGGGACAAGGGGCCAAAGATATCGGTGGTGAAGTAAAACTCAACACCATGGAAAGGGCCATGCAACTAAAAGAGCGTGGCTATATAGTGCTTCCTGACCCGACCTCGTCATCGGCGCAAAGGGCCTTTAAAGAGGGTGGAATATCAGAGTTCGAGAGACATTCAAGACTTGGCATGGTTACGGAAGAGGGTTTCTATAGCGAAGTAAACCGATTAAGAAAAATCGGAGCGAAATATGTCACTCTCAAGACAGGAGCATACAGGCCCGCTGATCTTGCCAGAGCGATTAAATTCGCCTCCAACGCAAAAATTGATTTGTTAACGATCGATGGCGCAGGTGGCGGAACAGGAATGAGCCCATGGCGCATGATGAACGAATGGGGTGTCCCCACTGTTTATCTTGAGTGCCTGGCATACGATATGTGCGAAACCCTGAGGTCACAGGGGGCCTATATCCCTCCGGTCGCCATCGCTGGTGGACTTTCGCTGGAAGATCATATTTTCAAGGCCCTGGCGTTAGGGGCTCCATACGTCAAGGCTATTTGCCTTGGCCGGGCTCTGATGACAGCGGCCATGGTAGGGAAAACGAACGGCAAGCTTACGGCCGAAAAAATGGAACTTGAAGGAAAAGCCCCTGAAGAGGGCTACATGGGCCTGTTCGCCGTCGCCAGTCAACTCAAAGAACGTTTCGGCAATGATTTCAAGAGACTCCCTGCAGGCGCTATTGGTCTGTATTCCTATGTGGACAGACTCAAACAGGGATTGCAACAATTGATGGCTGGG
This sequence comes from Syntrophaceae bacterium, assembly GCA_014874425.1. Classification (GTDB taxonomy): domain Bacteria; phylum Desulfobacterota; class Desulfomonilia; order Desulfomonilales; family Desulfomonilaceae; genus CAJBEZ01. The sequence goes on from JACWAG010000001.1 coordinate 1,246, forward strand.
TCAAGAAAATTCGCTCTGCCGTACATCGAACGAAATGACATCGTCGCCCTTACACAAGAAGCCAGGGCTGTTTCTGGCATCCCCTATATTATGGATTGTGATCGTGCGGAAATCAGTAAAATACTGGGAAACTGAATTTTGGAATGTGATCTGGGGAAATATAAAACCTATGGCTAAGTTAAACTAAAAAGATATCATAGGATATTATCCGTTTTGTGAATGTAAAACCCGTGCGCTCGTTTCGAGTTCACGGGTTTTTGTTAATTGACGTCCAAGCCTCTTATCACAATTGAAACACAGATTTTATTCTGTTAACCTCTGATCATGAGTGATGAATGAGCCTTAACCAGGAGCCCAATTATGCTTAAGGATTACCCTAAGGCCATAGTAACCAAAGACGGTGACTCGGTCTTATTGAGGCCGGTTACCGTTGAAGATGAAGAGGCGCTGAACGAATTCTTCTCCGAGATATCCGATCAGGAGCAATGGTTCTTGAGGGAGAAACTAAACGACCCAAAGATATTGCATGAGTCCTTAAAAAAACTAAATTATAAACGGACTCTTCCAATTGTAGCGGTTAGAGAAAAAGACGGTAAGATTGTAGCTAACTTAAGACTACATTTATCCCTTGCTCCAAGTATCGGGCATGTGGCGCATCTGAGGGTAATGGTTCATCCTGATTTTCGATCACTTAAAATCGGAAGCTGGATGATTCTGGACTGTGTGAAAACCGCCATGGATATGGGGCTCGAAAAACTGTTCGCCGAATTCGTCGCGGGGGCTGAGGATTCAGCCATTGGAGCTGCGTTGAAATTGGACTTTCGACATGAAGGTTCGCTCAAAGACTATATTAAGGACAAACATGGAGGTTACAGGGACCTTGTAATCATGTCCCGCGACCTCCAGAGTAAGTGGAGTGATTTTTGACGTCCAGGACGGCTCTTATGACAAATCCGGAACTGGCCAACCGCACAGCGTTCTACGAAACTCATTGTGGTCAGATTACAATTTTCGGGTTGTGTGAACCAGGCTTTTTCAGGAACCTAAAACTCGACGACGGGCTCGGTCATTTTTCACACTATTCTTCAATAATTCAAAAACTGGATGCGTTTGAGACAATAGCCTCTCGAAAAGGGGGTAGGGTGACTCTTGCGATTGTGGACAACAATGTTGTGGCAGGTTATTGCGTTGGCGCCTATCCGGACAAGAACGACAGGTGGGCGGCTCTTGGGGAACTCATGTATGAGCTTGCGGCTATAGAGGTGAGCCGTAACTATCGGGGTTGCAGATTGGGAGAGAAGCTCTTGAGTATGACTATGGAAGATGACTTCTTCGAAGATAAGATAGCATACATGTGTGGTTATTCATGGCATTGGGACCTGGAAGGAAAAGGACTGAGCGCCGCACATTACAGGTCGATGATGAAACGGCTATACAGTAAATTTGGTTTTCGTGAAGTCTACACAAATGAACCAAACATTACACTGAGGGCCGAAAACATAATGATGATAAGGGTTGGGACCCGTGTTACTCCTGAGGACCAAATGAAATTCAGGCATCTCCGTTTTGGAATGAAACCAAAGTAGGGGTACCCATGTCAACTCCAGAGAAATACTTCGGAGCGGCCACAGAAGTCGTCCTCTCATTCCTGCAGAGGACTTTACCGTTTAATGAATTGTCTCAGCCTCAGTTGGAAAACCTGTCTCAGACTGCTGTGATTGGATTTTATCCGAAAGGAAAGTTAATACTGGAACAGGGCAAGACCGAAGTTTCAGATCTGTATGTAATTCAAAAAGGGGGAGTTAGAGTATTTTTAAGGAGTGATGATGGTTCAGAGACACTCGTGGACTATCGCGGGGAGGGCGCTTCCTTCGGGGCCATCGCCCTTGTTCGAGGTTCCAAGGCCAATTTGAATGTGCAAACTGTAGAGGACAGTTTTTGTTATCTGTTTCCTCACCATGTTTTTCTTGACTTGATAGGCAAGAATCCTGGGTTTGCTACACATTATTTAAAAAGCCTTTCCCAGAAGCTTGTTGAATCGACCTATTCGGAACTACGATGCAGGAACCATGCGCAGCGATCAGAAGATAATATATATCTCTTTGCCTCTAAAATTTCTGACATCGCTCACAGAGAACCAGAGTCGGTGACGCTGGGCGATCCTATACATAAGGCAGCGGCTAAAATGGCTGAACTAGGGATAGGATCATTGCTGGTCAAGAATAGCGCCGGCGACATTGCTGGAATAATCACCGATAAAGACCTCACTTCCAAGGTAGTGGCAAGAAGACTCAGCTATGATGAACCCGTGGAAAGAATCATTACCGATCAGATAAAGACCATCCAGGACTCAGCGCTTTGCTTTGACGCTATCCTGGAAATGATGAGCCAGGGGGTCCATCACCTGGCTGTAAAAACTGCTGGAAAAATCTCCGGTGTTATTACCGCTCACGATATCCTGGTCGCTCAGGGAAGCTCCCCAATTTTTCTCCTGCGGGAAATCGATTCACAAAAAGAAATTGCAGGCCTATATTCGCTTTCAGGAAAGACTATTTCGGTAATTCGTGGACTGATCGAGGAAGGGGCCAAGGCGGATAACGTGGCCCGCGTGATTTCAGTTTTAAATGATCGAATAATTCATAGATTGTTGACGTTGATGACAGATGAGTTCGGTCCGCCTCCTGTTCCATTCTGCTGGATAGTAATGGGCAGTGAAGGTCGCAAAGAGCAGACATTCAGGACCGACCAGGACAATGCGATCATTTATGAA
>JACWAG010000487.1 GCA_014874425.1 Syntrophaceae bacterium
ACAGATCCAACCTGCGGCAAGGATCCCCGGATCGGTGACAAGGAACACCTTCTCTCCACCGAGGCGTTTAGCGCACTGGCCAATTTTACCCAAAGCCCCAAGGCCGTAAATGATCTCGGGGACCTCGAATTTAAGAAGAGAGTCGTCTTGATTCAATTTTGATCACCTTTATAGTTTTGAGCTAACTCCGAAGATCCGCCTACACTCGATTTCCTTCAGGGCAAACCCGTTTTTTGGAAAAAAATCGGGCAAAGGACGAACGCTCAATTGAACAAAGAAATACCACATCCGTTCTGGATTGACGAGATTAGATTCATGGAATGTTTCAGCGCTTTAAGTTATGGCATTTGGTGTCGGAAATCTCTTTCCGGCCAAGACCAAGTCATCAATACCAATTTCTCAAAATTCATTTACAAGGATGACCACCTTCTGTCCTATGGGGGAATTCTCCCAAAAGTAACGGATAAAGGTGGTCATCCCAACGCCGAGGAAACCATATACTACATAAACTATCACCAAAGTCTTCTGTTAGATCCTCGGTGTCCATTTTTAGAACGGAAAACATCCACCGGCCATCATATAAAAAGATGGTACCCATAAACCAAAGACGACCCAGACAATGAGTGACCAAGCTAGCAGCGAGCTGGGGAACTTGCCATAGGCGTTTAGCCAAACCTCGAATGTCAGGATAGCATACCCTGCGCAAGCAAACGCAAGATAATTGCTTTTAACCACCAAGAGTTTGCCGCCCTCCAGGACCGGACCACCGGTAAAGAAAAGAACCATATAGATGACTGACACAAGGGCCGTATAAAGACTTACGTTACCAACAGATCTCAGATCTTCCAGACCTGTCAGCAACGCGTAGGATACAGCACAATAAAGGATGCCGTGCGCAAACAATAACCCTGCGACAAACGGGTCCTTGAAGACAGCGGCTTGAAGTATCGCGCCCAAAACCGTTACTGCGCCTACAAAGCCTGTGATGGCGCCGGTTCCTTTAGGTTCGCCTTTGCCCAGAAAGAATATTGCGACGGATAACCACATCGCGCCTATAGCGATAAGCAGTGGCATTGCCATTTCTAATCCCCCTTTAGGTGGATGAAGATGGTTTGTGACACTTTGCCTCATAAGAGACAGGGCAGTTCGCGTCACAAGCGGTTTTTTGAGGTGCAAAAAGTGACTTCATGAACGGAGGCGGATTGGAGCCAGTATGTAGAAGGTCCATTCCTAGGCTGGGGGCGATTACAGACCGTATGACTGAGGTTGGGATCCCTTCACTTTGGAGTATTTCTTAAGACACGTGTCGATAGAATTCGCTCCCCCTGTCAGGTAAAGCTTTCGTATCTTTCATGTAACCCTCTAGTGATTCCAGTTTAAACGTAGTCAACTTCAGTTTTGGGTCGCTCAACATAAGCGCTCCCCCGCATTTCATTTCTGCCGCTTTTTCTCTCGAATACAAGCTCTCGTTATTATCTACGAGCGCTTTGCCTATTGTCCTTTGGGCAGCTCTTTTTCCGAAAAACATAATTCGTACCATCCCCCTTTCGGACTTGGATTTTGTGAAACCATTTTTCTATCTGATGGCGTTACTAGCTTCCTTCATTCAAAAAAGTTGACAGACAAACCGTTCTCTTTTCTTAATGAGGTATGCAAGGCATGTACCGGACGTCCTGGTTACGAGAAATTTGTTCAGCCCCTGGTCAGATCAATAGCATTATCGCTATCATATAATGGCAGATAGCAGAAGATGAGTTAGTCGGCCGTAGACATGCCAGAAAGATCACGCCAAGGAATTGATAAAAACACCCAAACAAAACTTGTCATATGATATCTAAGCTTTACTATAGACAGCTATAACTAGCCATATTTACTATAGGTTTGGTCCAAATCGTGGCGGTGGGGTCAAAGTGGACACAACACCACAGCTAAAGATGTGTGCGGTTTCGTACATTCAGAAATCATGAGACTATAGGATCAACAGTTTTCGAGAAAATTTTACCGGCAAATCGCAGTTGTCTATTTACAGGTTCGCACACTCGGTAAAATGTTCATCGCTTTCAGTCGCAGCGAACTACCACTGAGTTCTAGGATATTCATGCAGCCGTAGTTCTGACAAATATTGAACAGATTTGCTAAAGGCATTCCAAGCGCATAACACAGGATTACTCGGTTAACGCCTGCATGCGCAACTATGAGCAAGTTTCCCTCCGCATTCTTAACTATTGAGCCAAAGACAGGCACGACTCTGGACGCAAGATCGGAGAAACTTTCTCCTCCTGGCGGTCGGTAACTCTCCAGGTTTTCACCACGCATTCGCCATTCATCAGGAAAATGGCTTTTGATATCGCTAATCGGCAGGCCATCCCATTCTCCAAGGCTTATCTCCCGAAATTCAGGGGTTACCTCTGTAGGAATGCCTCTTGATCCTCCAATTATTTTAGCTGTATTTTGGGACCGCACGAGATCACTGCAATGGATTCTGCTGAACAGAACCTCCGAAAGTTCCTGTTCCCAAAACTGAGCCTGGAATTCTCCCGTATCCGTAAGAGGCAGGTCCGTCTGACCGACAAACCGGCCCCGATAGCTTTGGTCAATCTCCCCGTGTCTTAATAAATATATTTTACGCTTCAACATGTAGCGCTCATACTGTAAATCCGTAGAAGGAACTCTCGATGGGTTCGCCTAGCGCTGTTTCAATTCGCCGTCTCAATCTTTTGGCATTGGACAGCTTCTTCTCAATAACGGCCCTAGCCACTGGGTCATCGGCATAATGATCCAGCCGTCTTTGAAATCGAGTTTCCAGCGGAACGACACAATTACCCTGAACCAGCTTGTCAGCAAAACAAACCACATCCCGTTCGCCAATCTGTTCTGATTCTGAAACCATGGGATTCATGTGGGCTTCAACTATCTCTGCTACGGCTGGATAATCAATTTCTCGGAGGAGACTCGCTGCGATGGAAGCGTGATCCTGTTTTTCCCTTGCTATATCGTGCAAAAGACCGGCAGCTTCTATCAGTTTCAAATTCAACCCGTATCGCTTGGTGTTTAGAGCACGGGCAATCGCAACAGCCAAATTAGCTACCTTCCTGGAATGGGCCATCAATTCCTCGTTTACCGCAAATTTTTCAGTGAGCAGAGAGATACATTCCGAAGAAGAGGGAATGTGGTAGTTTTTCCACCTCTCGATCAAAGCTTCCTGTGTCGATTGGGAATCATTGTAGCTGAAAATGTTTTCGTCGGACACCTTAACATTGATAGCGTCAGAATCAAACTGCTCAAGAAAAGCATTTAGCTCCCCGGAATCATTCCACCTTGAAAGCTTTTCCGTGTGTTCGGCCGTGATCAGGATTGGGAACCCTCTCTCGCCAAAGAATGTCGGATATGCAACACCTTTACCGGATATCTCATAGGCAAGGATAATGTCCCGAAGAGTTGTTCTCCTAACCAGTGGAATTTCAATGCAGGACAAAAAGAAAGACTCAGTCTTGGCTTCCAGGAATGGCAGAGCTGCTC
>JACWAG010000488.1 GCA_014874425.1 Syntrophaceae bacterium
AGGTTTCTTCACTGTGACAGTTTCTGTTGCCGAGGCAAATCTATCACAAAAAAACGACAGTATTATTAGAGTGATTCCAATGACATATAGTTGCGCTATCGGCCGAGAACGCCACTCGATCGTTCGAATAACGCTCCCTGCTTTCATGCGGCCCACCATCTAGGATGAATAGGCTTTGCTATTGTTTGGCCATCATAAGTTTGAGACCCCGGATAATATACGTCTTTGGATTTATACGCGTCGTAAACTTCGGCGCTTGCAGGTTCAGGCCGAAGGCCTTCATCCGCTAACTGGCCACCGGTAGCGACCTTAAGAAATTGCTCCTGCAATCCTGGATTATCCGCTTCTTCACTGTTTTTGGTCATTTTCTTGACTTTAGAAGTAAGCATACTAAAAATCCACCAAAAAGCAAAAAGCAGTATTAAAGGAATCACAGTACTTAATTCCACCCCGATATTTTTCAGCAGTTCGTCAATACTACGCATTGTCTGATACCTCCGACAAAGCTAAAGAATTCGAACCAGTTAAAGAATCGCACAAAAGAAAATGATATTCAATTCGATTCTTTGTCATCTCAATCAGATAAAATGTTGATTTTTGTTGAAAAGTCCATGTCCTTTCAACTATATTTAAAAACTTGTGTATTGTAATCAGCCCCTTCCATAGACTCAGGAGGTTCCGCAAATGACCGCTCGCATTCACAATTTCAATCCTGGTCCCGCAGCGTTACCGCTAACCGTCCTAGAAGAAACCAGTGAAGCCATGTTGGATTTCAAAGGTTCAGGCATGTCTATTGCTGAAGTTAGCCATCGCTCGACAGTTTTTGAAGAAGTCGTCCACCACTCAGTATCACGAGTTAAACGTTTGCTCAATTTGAGTGAAGACTACAAAGTTCTTTTTCTGCAGGGAGGAGCGAGCCTCCAGTTCAGTATGGTTCCCATGAACCTTATTCCTCAGGGCATGGCCGCCGACTACATCAACACTGGAACTTGGGCCACAAAAGCAATAAAGGAAGCCGAGATCCTTGGCAAACCCTACACGGTTATTGCTTCCAGTGAAGATCGGAATTTCAGCTACATACCGGAAGATTATCATGTCTCAACAGGAGCGGCTTATCTTCATTACACCTCCAACAATACCATCAAGGGAACTCAGTGGAACTCAACGCCGATGGCCGGCAAAGTTCCACTCATATCCGATATGTCTTCAGACATCTTCAGCCGTCCCTTTGTTCCTGCTCCTTTTGGCCTGATCTACGCTGGCGCTCAAAAGAACCTGGGCCCGGCGGGGGTAACGCTTGTAATCATTCGTGAAGACATGTTGGAACGGAGCCCCAAGAATATTCCGACTATGTTACGGTACTCGACGCATGCGGAAAAGAATTCGCTTTACAACACTCCTCCATGTATATCCATTTTCATGGTTAGCTTGGTCCTCAAATGGATAGAAGAAACTATCGGCGGACTTGAAGCCATGGAACGCCGAAACAGACAAAAGGCTACGATGTTATATGATTACATGGACAAAAGTGATTTTTACGTTGGGACTGCGGACAAAAACAGCCGATCTATGATGAATTTGACCTTTCGCCTGAAGTCCGAGGAGCTGGAGAAGAAGTTCATCGCCGAATCGGCCAAGAATTCATTGGGTGGGCTCAAAGGACACCGTTCTGTAGGCGGTTGCAGGGCCTCGATTTATAATGCTATTGAACCTGAATCAGTTAAGGCCTTAATCGATTTTATGAAAGAATTCGCTAGAAAGAACGGTTAACTTGATATGGGTTTCAAAATTTTAATAGCGGACGAGATTCACGAAAACGGGCTTGGAATCCTGCTGTCAAATCCTATGCTCGAAGTTGATCAAAAGGTTGGTTTGACTGCTGATGAGCTACATGCTTGTATTCCGAATTATGACGCAATAGTGGTGGGAGAAACAACAGCAGTTCAAAAGGACCTGCTTGAACTCGCCCTCCAGCTCAAGGTGATAGCGAAAGCCGGCGCTGATATTGAGAACATCGATGTTCAGGAAGCGACTCGTAGAGGTGTAATAGTCATGAACGCGCCATCGAGCCACGTCGTTTCCGCAGGCGAACATACCATAGCTCTTCTCATGGCCGTCCACAGGCATTTACCGGCAGCCGTGGACTCTATGAAACAGGGTAAATGGGAGAAAAAGAAATTTCAGGGTCGTGAGATGGCTGGGAAAACCCTTGGAATCGTTGGGTTTGGCAAGACAGGAGCGCTCGTAGCCCGATACGCCTCAAGGGGACTCCGTATGAACGTTTTAGTTTATGACGGAATTGTAACATCCGACATGATAAAACAGCATGGATTCAGACCTGTTTTATTGCCAGAACTGTATGAGAAGTCTGATGTAATCTCGCTACATGTTCCTCTAAATCCTGATACGAGAAACATGCTCAACGAGAAGACCTTCAATTTAATGAAAACCGGAGCAATCATAATAAATACTGGTCGAGCGGGCTTGATCCACGAAAATGCGTTATTGGCCGCTCTGGATAGCGGTAAGGTAGCAGGCGCGGCTGTGGATATTCACTCGGAACTCTACATTCAGCATGGTCGACTGTTGAATCATCCAAAAGTAATATGCACTCCGGACCTCAGTGTGGCGACCGAAGAAGCCCGGGCGAACGTATCACAATCAATAGCCGAATCCCTTAGGGATTATTTCGAAAAAGGGAGCTTGGGAAATGCTGTAAATGTACCGGTTGTTGACCCGGCCCTTCGATCAAAGATTGGCCCTTATATTGAACTGGCCAGACGTCTTGGTATGTTTGTAGCGGGGTTGTCATCTGGAAATGTTGTTAAGATTGAGGTAGGATATCGAGGGGAATTGGTAGGCTGGGATCTGAGGCCAATAACGACAGCGGTGTTGATGGGATTTCTAAATGTTTTTAAAGGATCCGACGTTAACCTCGTAAACGCTAACTTTGTCGCCGAAGAGGCCGGAATCCGGGTCCACGAAACAATCCTCAAAGAATCTTTCGATGGTCGGCCATCCACCATTACCTTGCAGGTTTTTTCGAAGCAAGGAAGCCTTGTGAAGATTGAAGGGGCGGTGATTCGAAGATTCGGGGATGAACCTCGCATCATAGGTATCAATGAATTCGTCACTGAAGCTGTTCCTGCAGGGCCGATGCTAATTGTCAAAAATCAGGACATCCCTGGAATGATTGCTGGGATTTCAGGCATTCTGGCTCAAAGGAAAGTAAATATTGCGCAAATGAATTTGTCCCGAGATTGCGCCGGCGGAACAGCGATATCAATAACAAATCTTGATTCTCCGGCGGATGACGTGACATTGGAACAGATTAGAAGCATTAATGGTATACTGAATGTTCATCAAATAATTATTGACAGTTTACCCGAATTAAAAATATGTGGTTGATTACAGCAAACGCGGATAAATTCTTTAATCATAGTCAGACTCATCAAGAAAGGCGATAACTTTTGAGCACTCTCGTAGTTGTAGGCGCCCAATGGGGTGATGAAGGCAAAGGCAAGATTGTAGACCTGTTAACCAGCAGAGCGGATGTCGTAGTCCGTTTCCAGGGTGGTAATAACGCGGGCCATACGCTCAAAGTCGGTGGGGAGCAGGTTATTGTTCATTTGATACCATCGGGGATCCTATACCCAAACATTACCAATATCGTCGCCAATGGCTTGGTTGTCGACCCCTCGGTGCTCCTCCAGGAAAAGGCCGAACTTCGAGAAAAGGGACATTTTCAGAAGGATAGTCAACTGCTCCTTTCTGATCGCGCTCAAGTTATTATGCCTTACCACAAGATTATTGACATGGGTCGTGAAGAATTCCTCGGTAAGGCTAAAATAGGGACCACTGGTCGAGGCATTGGACCCGCATATGAAGATAAAGCTTCGCGCATGGGAATAAGAGTTGGAGATCTTATAAGACCGGCGGCCTTCAGAGAACGAGTATACGCCGCTTTGGATGAAAAGAATTTCCTGATCGAAAGACGGTTCCGCAGACCAAAACTCAATCCGGAAGAAATTGTACAGAAATATCTCGCCTACGGGGAAAAGTTGAATCCACATATTACCGACACGTCTATCGCTCTTCAGAATTTTATCGCCGGAGGTAGACACGTCTTATTTGAAGGAGCGCAGGGGACTCTGCTCGACATAGATCATGGTACCTACCCCTTTGTAACCTCATCAAACGTGGTAAGTGGAAACGCTTGCCCCGGTTCGGGAATCGGCCCCAATTTGATTGAAAAATGTTGGGGCGTGGTTAAGGCCTATACCACCAGAGTCGGTCAGGGGGCGTTTCCCACTGAATTGACAGATCGTCTAGGTGAGAATCTACGGGAGAAGGGCGGCGAGTATGGCGCTACAACTGGCAGGCCGCGTCGATGCGGTTGGCTGGACATGGTTGTTGTCAATCACAGTGTTCGGCTCAATGGTTTGACCGGGATCGCTTTGACCAAGATGGACGTTTTAACAGGGATATCGCCGATTAAGATAGCCACCGGATATGAGCTGGACGGTAAAAACCTCGACTATGTTCCGTCGGACATAAATGATTTCGGACGAGTCAAACCTCGCTATAGAGAAGTAAAGGGCTGGGATGAGCCCTTGTCTGATTGCAGGTCCTTTGACGACCTACCGAAAAACGCTCGTGATTACGTTGAGATGATTGAACATTTGTCAGGTGTTTCGGTCACTCTTGTTTCCATTGGACCAGCTCGTGAGCAGAGCATACTAAGAAAAACACCGTTTTGATCATCGGAGGCCTGCATTTCGAGAGCCATCTGTTTGAAAAGCCGGTAGATCCAAACAGACCGATGCGAGCGCTAATAATGTGATTCTGGACTCAACGGATTGTCTGTGTGCAAAAACTGAACTTTGATTTTGTCACCTGCTTTGAATGGAATCTTTTCGGCCGGTAGAATCATGAGTCCATCGGCCATAACCATTGAACGCAAGGATCCGGAGCTTTGAGTTCCGGTTGAAACTGCAAACCTGATCCCATCTTTTTCGAATAATTTGCACCTTACAAGATGAAGTCTGCCTGGGGACACTTTGACATCTTGGGCCAACTCCGCATCCAGCAACGGTCTAAAAAGATTTTTTCGCCCCATCATCTTAAGTAAGGCCGGTCTCACAAATTGTTCGAACGAAATCATTGCGGACGTGGGATTTCCAGGTAGACCAAAAACTGGTTTGGTCCCCAGTGTTCCGAAGACAAGAGGTTTCCCAGGTTTCATAGCCACTTTCCAAAATTTCACCTTCATGCCAACTTCTGTGAGCGTATCCTTTACGAGATCGTATTTGCCTACTGACACGCCGCCAGAAGTTAAAATCACATCGGCCCTCAGGCCATCTCTCAATCTTGCCCGAAGATCGTCAATGTTATCAGAAGCTATACCCAGAGAAAGCGGAATGGCCCCACAATCGATTACCTGAGCAGCGAGGCTGTAGGTATTCGAACAAACGACCTTACCATTCGTGAATGGTTCATCCAGATCAACAAGTTCATCACCCGTGGAAAGAATGGCGACAACGGGTCGCTGATAAACATAAACGTATGCGTGACCCAAAGTGGCGAGCATGCCTACTTCAGGTGGTCCTATTAAGTCACCGCATTTAAAAACAGTCTCGCCGGCGCGGACATATTCTCCCCCAAATCTTACGTGCGAGTTGAACCCAGGATCATTAAGGCAAACCACAAAATCGCCTTCACGCTCTGTATCTTCCACCATAATTACAGTGTCGGCGCCATTTGGGATGAGACCGCCCGTCATTATCCTGACCGCCTGCCCAGATTCCAATGTTCCTGTAAAGGGTTTGCCCGCAGGCGATTCTCCAACTACCTTTAGACGAACGGGATTTGATAAATTCGCGCCTGCAATGTCCTTATGCTGTAAGCAATAACCATCCATGGCCGAGTTGTCCGCGGCTGGAACATCGCGAACAGCTTCGACATCCTGAGCCAAAACCCTGCCCAGCGCTTCCAGGATAAATAGTCTCTCCCGTCCTAAAACAGGAATTTCTTCCAGAACTTTTTGTTGAGCTTCTCCGATAGGTAACATATCAGACGTGTCCTCATTGACGAAAACGGAGCCATACATTTAATCTACGCTGTTAGCCCCGGTTTAAGGTTAGATTAACAATTTAGGCAATTAGGCGGTCTTTGTCCGTTTAACCCTGCGCTTAGATTTTTAACAGCGAGCTTTCCCATAGCGATTCTGGTTTCAATTGTAGCGCTTCCAATATGCGGAGTGAGGACGGTGTTGTTGAGTTCCGCCAGGCCCTCAGCTAGTTTGGGCTCTTTTTCGTAAACATCCAGACCGGCCCCTGCGATTTTCTTTGCCTTGAGAGCGTCCACTAGGGCGTTCTCATTGATTACAGGGCCCCGTGAGACATTTATCAGGAATGCCGATGGTTTCATCAAGCCCAGTTCATTTGCTCCTATGAGACCTCTGGATTGGTCATTCAATAATACGTGTATAGAGACGAAATCAGATTCCTTTAATAAAGTTTCCAGACTGTC
>JACWAG010000489.1 GCA_014874425.1 Syntrophaceae bacterium
ACGTATGAGCCGGAGGGCCCCATGGGGGCCAAAGAGGCGGGTGAAGGACTTGCGTCTCCAACTGCGCCAGCCATTTCTGACGCTGTTTATCATGCCACGGGTTATCGGTGTATGGACTTGCCTGTTACCCCGGAAAAGATACTCGAAGGCATGAAAAAGTAATAGGAGATCTAATCTCTGTTAAAATCGCCAGTTGAAAGACAATGACTATTGACCGGAACGCTGTTTATCCACAACTCTTATGGTCGCTTTCCCCTTCTTTGGGTTCACCTCTATTAGTGTAGCATGCCCGGATTTTATCTTCACATTTGGGATAGCCCTGTGGGAGTCCGCTATACCTTTGAGTTTGGGTAATACAACCGTGTAAGTGCCCGGCGCTAGTGCGATGTCTTCATCAGGGGCCACACTTACAGTAGCCTTGTCATTTCGAATTTCCACTTTTTGGAATGTGGAGACCCTAAGCGCCTTCTTGTAACGGCCCATGGCCCCCTCCAACTGAGCGGGGGTTTCGATGGCTAAAAAAAGCCCCCCAGATTTCTTTGCAAGCAGCGAATAGGTGGGATGTCTCTTGATTGGCGCTCCTATGGCCAGGACATCCACAGTAACCTTCGCTCCCGGACTCTGTCGATTTAAGACCCGAGAAGTTTCCTTTGACGGGCATTTGGCTTGTCCGCACGTCACTAGCAATAACCTGGGAACATGAGCGCCTATTCCTCCAAAGTCCTTTTTAATGGAGCTTATTACCGTAGCGCAGGGATTGGTCACATTGCCGGGTGCCATGCTGTCAATTTTTTCTTTTAGGCCTTTATAAGGATATTCGGACCAGTCATATGCAATGTGGGCCGGACATGGGCCTTTGTCTTTAGCAGAGTTTGCCTTACAGGAAAAATCTTTCATAGCGATCTTTGAACCAGGAGGAATCGCCTCCAGGAGCGCCGTGGTGAACTCCTTGGCCAACTTGATCCTCGCTGGTTTCCAGCGTTTGGATTCTCGATTCATGACCGCGGAATTGTCGACTATCGCCATTAGTGCCCACTTATTGTACACACCCGAGTAGTTATGAATCTTGACGCGAATCGACCCTGGGAGCTGAAATTCCTGGAAAGCAGCCGCCTTACCTGACTTGCCATTGTTTGTCTTCGATTGAGGCTCCGCAAGAGACTCGGCCGCCGGTTCATGTTTGCTGACTGATTCCTTGGGTTGTTGAACCGCAGCAGATTGTTCGCCGGTTTTTGATTGAGAAGCAGGGCTGGTCTTAGATTTGCTTTCTGTGTCAGTTTTTGGTTGTGACGAGTTTTTTTGTAGGTCCGAGACCAGCGACGGCAGGTTCCCCGGAGAAGGGGCAGGAGCGACATTAGCGGTTGTAGCCTGTGATTCGTTGGGAGCAACCTGATGGGTTTCCTGACTCTTGGGTTGGGTCGAAGATTGAGTGCCAGGCGGTGGCGTATTTTGGGGCGACTCAGAAGATAAAGCGAGCCTGTCGGTCTTTTCCGCATTAATTTCCGCGGTAGCAGTTGATGGAGCTACTACTGAAACTTCCGGACCAGATGTAACAGATTTCTTCCCCTTAGCATCGGGGACTTGTTGATGGGGCGCCAGTAACGAAAAAACTTTCGCCGAAGCCCCCCGTATTATAGAAAACACTTCGTTTCTATAAACTGAACATACTGCAGTTACAATTATAACTATGACAATGAGTAGTGTCAGAGTTAATCTGGTAGGTCCCTGTCGAGAATCAGCAGGTTTTACGGTATTTGCATTCGCAATTTTGGGGTCTTCGGAATGATTATCTGACGCAGCCATTGCAAGCTCCTTTTGCTCCCGATTCGGGTCTGACTAAATGACTTCAATATGCCTGCGACACACCGCAATAGGCTCACATGACAAAAATTCAGTCAATAATAGAAGCGTATCACGGAACACTTCACCAAACTAAAGCGAATTACGAAGCTTTAAGCGAGTAGTCCGGGGTGGCAATAAGCCGAATTCTGTTTCCGGAAAACCGGACGACGATCATTCATCTAGGATGACGGTTACCCGCCACCTCCAGCGACCAACCCGGAAGCATCGGACGGGCAGCCCTCAATCGCTTCCCTATTTGGTCTTGCTCCGGATGGGGTTTGCCTGGCTTCCCGTGTTACCACGAGAACCGGTAAGCTCTTACCTCACCGTTTCACCCTTACCTCCGTTTCCGAAGGCGGTTTACTTTCTGTTGCGCTTTCCTCAGGGTTACCCCCACCGGGTGTTACCCGGCATCTTGCCCTATGGAGTTCGGACTTTCCTCTCGCTTTATTGCGGGCGATCGTCTCGCCACCCCGGACAATTGCCTTATATAGCGGGACTTCTAAAAAAGCAAGATCTGCTTGTCGCGCCAAAAGCCTTGAAATACTTGTGATTATGATATATAATTAAATAGATTTGTCATATTCTCACTGGAGCCCTCTGATGATTCGATTTTGCGCAACCATTTTAGTCTTCATATTGCTAGGATTTCAGTGGGTTTTTAGCGCTATAGGCGGCGAAGACACGTCACATCTAATCGATCGCTTAAAAGGAATGAATTTCCATGAAATGCGCATCGAAGCTCCTGCAAATAATATGCGGTTCACAACCATAAAAGGGGACACGATCGATTTGCTCCAACTTGAAGGGAAACTCGTCATTTTAAGTTTTTGGACGGTTGAAACTCCACAATGGTCTAGTCAGATGCGGTGTCTCGAAAAATTGCAGTCTAAATACCGTAATGACGGACTTGAAATTGTGGCGCTCAATTTGCTGGACCCCATCGAGAAGATCAAGGCCTTCCTCAATGCTAATCCCACCAGTGTTC
>JACWAG010000490.1 GCA_014874425.1 Syntrophaceae bacterium
CTCCCGGCATGACGCCATATTTACCAATAACTCCCCAGGAAATTGCTAACGAAGCTGTCCGGGCTTATGAGGCAGGGGCTGCGGTCTGTCATATCCATGTTCGCGATCCCGAAACAGGTCGCCCAACGTCAGACATCGATCTATTTAGAAAAACAATTACCAGCGTGAAAGATAAATGCAACATGATCATTTGCATTACGAGCGGTGGCGGACTCGGAGCCTCTCCTGAGCAGCGATTAATGCCTGTTTCCATATTCAAGCCCGAACTGGGTTCTTTTAATGCTGGTTCAATCAACTTCGCTCTTTTTCACGCGCTAGATCGGTATAATGAGTTCAAGTTTGACTGGGAAAGTCAGTACTTGGCTATGACGGAAGATTTTATTTTCCCTAACATATTTAAATCCATGAGAGAATTTGCTCGCATATTCGACGCGGTCGATACAAAACCAGAATTTGAAATATATGACGCCGGCATGATCAACAATGTTGCCTTCATGATTAAGAAGGGTTACGTAAAAAAACCGGTTTATATCCAGTTTGTTATGGGAGTTCTCGGTGGAATTACCCCTAGTTCCGAAAACCTGCTTTTTCTTGTAGACTACGCCACAAAACTCATTGGCGATTTTGAATTTTCCGTTTGCGTGGCGGGACGACACCAGTTTCCTCTTTGCACCCAGTCACTACTTATTGGAGGCAATGTCCGTGTCGGACTGGAAGACAATCTCTATCTTGACAAAGGAGTCATGGCCAAGAGCAACGCTGAGCATGTAGCCAAGATCGTCAGAATTGCCAAGGAACTTGGCATCGAACCGGCGACTCCTGGCGAGGCCCGGGAAATTCTCGGGTTGAAAGGGATGGACAGGGTTGATTTTTAGAAAGTCAAGTTTTTGTACCGAGCCTAAAAACATACTTACTGGCGGATCCGTGACGTCGAACTTATTGATACTATTGATTGGCGCTTCATTCAAGTTATGTACGGTATCAAATGATCAAACTTATTCACGTCACTGGTCCGATTTTCACATACCAGGGACGTTATAAGAATCACGGCAAGACCTATCAGGGGACGCCAATTTCCTGGGGTATGATAAAGAAAGCATGGAAGCTGGCACTCGAAGGGTCCGGACTTGAAGGTCTTCAATTGAAAGACCTCCGGCACACTTGGAAGACTAACGCTCACCGGTCAAAAATTGATCCCACAACAAGAA
The DNA here is from genome assembly GCA_014874425.1 of Syntrophaceae bacterium. GTDB lineage: Bacteria > Desulfobacterota > Desulfomonilia > Desulfomonilales > Desulfomonilaceae > CAJBEZ01. The sequence continues at coordinate 1,209 of JACWAG010000490.1, forward strand.
ATGTTATTTGTGGTCACTCCTCTCGACGAGCGGTGGAGGATCTATACATAAATCTTTCCGACGAAGAGCTTCTGAAAGCTGTCGATTCAATGACATTTGACCATGGATGGACTCAACTCGATACTGTAGCGCACGTGGAACCTATAGTCCTGGAAAATAAAAGCGACGCCAAAATGACGCCAATTTCGCAACAAAAGAAAAAAGGCCATGCTGTTGCATGACCTAGCTGCTTGATTTAATTGGTAGGCGGGAGAGGTTTTGAACCTCCGACCCCTGCCGTGTGAAGGCAGTGCTCTCCCACTGAGCTACCCGCCCATGTGGTAGTAGCCTAGCACAACTTTAAGCGTACAGTCAAACGGAGTTCCGAAAAAAGATATCAAAGGCTTGCTAATGGCCCAGGGATAGTCATGTGCTGCTAGATAACTTGACACATCAGCCAAGTCTGGAATATATCTTTAATAGAGGACGCCCGCCTATGCCTGCAAGTATCTTAAAAGGCAAGAGCATACTGGCCGTTGATGACGAGGAAGACATTCTCGAGATTCTGGCGGAAGAATTAGAAGACTATAAAGTAGATTTCGACACTGCATCCTCATACGAAGAAGCGCTCGATAAAATAGCATCCTACACATATGACCTTGTGATACTCGATATCATGGGTGTCAGAGGCTTTGACCTCTTGCAGACCGCTGTTTCCAGGAAAATGCCTGTGGTAATGCTTACAGCCCACGCTTTGAGCCCGGAAGCGCTAAAGAAATCTATTGAGCTTGGAGCCAGGGCTTATCTTCCAAAAGACCAAATAGTGAAAATGGTTCCTTTCCTTGAAGATCTGCTGATGCTAAGTTACCAGTCCACCTGGAAATCCGCTTTATCGAGATTGGGCGGAATTTTTGGTTCCCAGTTCGGGCAGGAGTGGCGCAAAACAGAAAAGGAATTTTGGGAAAAGTTCGAAAAAGACCTTGAAATCAAAGAGTCAACGATCATTGAGATATGATTGTTGAAGCTTTATCGCCAATAACGCGAGGGGGTTATTGCGTGAGTATCCAAAACATCAAGACAGCTCACCTGGTTCATGATCTTAAGAATCCAATAAACATCATTGAAACCGGAGCTCAATCATTACTCGACAAACAGGATCGCTACGGAAACCTTAACCCTAAACAGGAAAAGGTTGTTAGACGTATGCTGCGGAACGCGATGAAGCTGCGGAACCTGGCGAATAATATGCTGGAAGTCGACATGGCCTCCCTCGGAGTGCTCCATATTGAAGACTGTAACCTGTCGCGAATATTGCGGATCGCTCTCGTAGAGGTCTTTGACCTTATTGACCCCGTTGTTTCTGATGCTCTTGAACAGGCCACCGCGTTTGACAAATTTGTCAGCATTCTAAAAGCAAACAATGTTTTATTAGAGGCCGACCCGCTCCATCTTCAAAAGCAGATCTTCATTGATGAAACAAAGATGAGCCTCATCGTGACAAATCTGCTTTCCAACGCCTTCAAATATAAGAACAAATCGATTCGCGTTAGAGTTTCGATGGATGATGACACTATTGAACTGGCCGTCAAAGATGACGGCCCGGGCATCCCGGAAAGCTATCATCAACAGATTTTCGATAGTTATTTCCAGTGCGAAAAGATAGAAGACTTCCCGGTAAGGGGACATGGGCTCGGGTTAGCCGGAACTCTGGCCCTGGCAGGATCAATGGGAGGATCACTCAGCATCTGCAAGTGTCCTCAAGGCGCTGAGTTCGTCGTTCATGTAAAATCCTGCACCAAGCCCTGAGAGAGTCCTCGGGTGTAATTGTCGCTATCTTTCACTTCTTAGCTTCATTAGAAGACGTAAAATCTCTATGTAAAGCCAGACCAGCGTCACCATCAGTCCGAAAGCTCCGTACCATTCCATGTATCGTGGCGCTCCACTTCTGGATAGTTGCTGTATGACGTCAAAATCAAGCACAAGATTTAGGGCGGCTATAGCCACTACGACAAGACTGAAACCTATGCCGACCCAGGAATTGTCATTTATGAACGGAACCTGAATCCCAAATAGACTTAGAATAATTGAGATGAAATAGAAAATTGCTACACCGCCGGTCGCAGCAACTACGCCAACTCTGAATTTGTCGGTCACCTTGATGATACCCGATGAGTAAACGGCGAGCATGACCAAACATACTGCGAAAGTAAGCCCTACCGATTGAATACCTATCCCTGGATACTGGGATTCCGCTACAGCGGAAATTCCACCTAAAAAAAGACCTTCCAGCGCTGCGTAAATTGGAGCAGTGATAGGGGACCAGGAATCTTTGAATACGGTGACCATTGCAACTACAAACCCCCCTATGGCCCCGACCATCATTAGACCGGACACATTGGCGATATTAGGCTCGGGGGCGGAAAAAAATGTTTTCCACACATAACCTGCGGTAAGCATGGTAATTAAGAGCAGGATCCCCGTCTTGTTGACCGCCCCTTGCATTGTCATAACATCTCCGGAAACCCCCAAACCACGATATTGGGCGAACCTGCTCTCGGACAGGGCTGGATTACCTGAGCGAGCGACACTAATGGCCATTTTTCGACTCCTTAAGGTTTTTTATCATCATATTTATTCACTATACTATTATCATCGGTTTACGATATGTCATTATTTACTTAATGGCTTTTATTCAGGTCCGCAAGAGCAGTTTTTAAATGTCTGAACAATTTTCTTCCATGTCTTAAAAGTTTACGGAACCAGAATCGAGCATTATATTTGTATAAGAGGTCAAATGTCGATGAATGTGATTAAGTAAATTTGTGAGGAAAACAGATGGACAGATTCGAATATGAGCTTACTCGATATCCAGCAGAAACTTTCAGCCGGGTTGTGTATTTTTGTACAGACAAGGGAGACTGCGGGATCAACGAAATACCGACTGAGGAACCCCTAGCGTTAATGGAACTGCTTAATGAAAGGGGCGCAGACGGCTGGGAGTTGGTACAGCTTCTGTTTGGAAACGGTGGAGTCATGGCTTGCTGGAAACGTAAGATTACTGACGTCTTATAACGTCTAATCTACTATGCCTGCTGCTGAATCCTTGTGTTTTAAGAATCTCTCACACCTAGAACATAGGTGAACGATTAGATCTAAGGAGGTAACATTAAGATGAATTCGGTAATCAAAGTTAAGGGCATGTCATGCCAACATTGTGTAATGGCCATTAAAAGGGCTTTATCATCCCTGGACGGAGTCAAGGAAGTAGATGTTAACCTGGAAAAGGGTGAGGCAACCCTGATTCATGATGGGCCTGTTGACACGAACGAGGCGCGTCAACGGATCGTGAAAGCCGGGTA
>JACWAG010000491.1 GCA_014874425.1 Syntrophaceae bacterium
GCTTTTGGACGTCTCGACAAATCTATCAAAGAGGAAAACATAAAACCCGGCATGAAAATAAAGTTAAAGGTCGTCGACCTGGATAACGGCCGCTTGAGCTATATATTGACACAAGCTTGACGAATCAGTCGCTTAATGCTTCCCCGATTGTTATCTTGTGAAGATTTTGGAGAGACAATATGACCGAACCTGATGGACACGTTGACGACAACGAAGAGGGACAAGCCGCAATCAGCTTTAGAGGACCAAATTGCGCTGAAAGCGCTGAATACAGCGAGATAATCTTCGAGCAACAAGGAGCTATTGCAGTTCTTACTTTGAATCGGCCCGATATTCGGAATGCCTTCACCCACCAGGAGATGATCGACGAAATAGTCGATGCGTGTCAGAGAGTGCAGGATGCTGAGTCGGTAAGTGTTCTTGTGGTTACTGGCGCCGGGTCCTCGTTTTCGGCCGGAGGCAATGTAAAGGATATGTATAAAAAGGAGGGCATGTTCTCGGGAGATCCTAATGACGTACGTCAGAACTACCGAAAGGGTATCCAGAGAGTTACCCTTGCCTTCCAGCGCCTTGACGTTCCGGCCATTGCCGCTGTGAACGGCCCAGCTATGGGCGCTGGCTGTGACCTTACTTGCATGTGTGATATTCGTATTGCCAGTGATAAAGCACGTTTTGGTGAAACTTTTGTGTCGGTAGGATTGATCCCGGGAGATGGCGGAGCTTTTTTACTTCCTAGGGTGGTCGGTTTCTCCAAAGCTCTGGAACTGGCCTTCACTTGCCGCGTTATTGACGCTCCCGAGGCGCTCAGAATTGGCCTGGTCAGCGAAGTGACACCGGCGGAAAGGCTTTTGGATCGTGCAATGGAAGTCGCTGCTGAAATCGCCCAGCACCCGGCGCGAACACTGCGTCTGGCCAAGCGTCTGTTCTACCTTTCCCAGGGTAGGAGTCTGGAAGAAACACTCGAACTATCCTGCTCATTCCAGGCCCTTTGTCACCATAGCCCCGAACACATGGTAGCTTTAGAAGCTTTTTTTACTCGACAACGAAACCGGGATGGACTTAGAGAGCAGGCTTAGAATCGACTCCCTGCTCCAGCCTCCTCTTCCAACCATACAGAACCGCGGGCTGAAACATTATTATGATGTTTAGTAGTTAACGCGAACTTCTTACCACAATCCTGTAATGATCTAATATTGATTTAACATTACATTGCTACTTTGGATTTATCAACTAATGTGGAGGTTAAAGGTGTCCAGACCTAATGTTCTATTCCTGTGCAGTGGCAACACGGCCAGGAGCCAGATGGCGGAAGCTTTTTTAAGAAAGCATGGCGGGGATCGGTTTGAGGTTTTCAGCGCAGGTCTCGATCCCAGTGAAATAAACCCTCTAACCAGGAAAGTAATGGCTGAAATCGGATTGGATCTAAGCGGCCAATATTCAAAGGGATTGGAACAGTTCTTGGATAAGGAGGATTTTGATTGTGTGATAACAGTTTGCGGTAACGCTGACGCTAGATGCCCTTTCTTCCCGGGAAAAGTTGTAAGAATGCATTGGCCCTTCGACGATCCAGCGTCCGCAGAGGGCACGGATGAAGAAAAGTTGGGAAAGTTTAGAGAGATAAGGAATCAAATAGAGCAAAAGGTCAAATCGTGGTTGAGCAGTCCTGATCTGGCGCTCTGAGATCTTGTGGCGGCCTTGCCCTCGCAAGGGGGAAATCATTCACAGTTATGAGATTGAGCGTCAGAGCGAATTTCATGGTTACAAATTAAGTACAGTGACATTTTGGAATCTACTAACCACATAGCAGGTCCGAATTTGAAGCGTGATCAGAGCCGTGGTAGGTGAGGCCAAGAATTCTTTCATATGAGGATGTTTTGCGAGATATATCCGCTCTCCGTCCAGCTTTTCATTCCCCTCGAGTTCTGTGGCTGTTCCAATGATAGTGACAGCGATGGCGTGGCGAAGGTCCGCTACTTCGTTGGAGCGGTTGTCGACAAGCATAGCCACGCCCGATTTGGAGGACAAGTTGGAATACTTTCTGGTAGAACGGGTCGTTGCAAAGAAAATAGATTTCAGGTCATCTGTCTCAGCGAAAGCAACCAAGTTCATGTAGGGGTGGGATTGCTCAAGAGTTGCGAGCACTCCAAATCTTTGAGAGTTAAAAAGATCTCTGAGTTGCTTTCTGAGTTGAATTTCATTTTGTTTGGTATTCATGTTTCTCTTTGCCGCATTTCGTGTTTCTTAGAGTCCGAAAGGGACCTGAGCCAAATTGGCGTCTGTCGAGTTTTCCAGATCGGCGAAGACTCATGATCGTAAGTTGGGTCATCAGTCGCATCGGGACGAAATATATTTTTCTATTACTGAAGTTAGATCTAATCCCGATTCCTGGGTTCCTCCATGGGCGAATATCTTTTTATTTCGAACAACAATTTCATCCATAGCGAGTTCACGGATAGCGGCATTTAACAGAGGTAGTTCCCGTATTTCCCCTTCATGACGGATTTTCCTGAAAAGTGGATGAGATTCTCTTTTTTCAACGCCGTCACCAGCCTGGATGTCGACCTTCCATTTTGTCCAAAATTCATTCCATTCCTGGCCCTTTATCGGGAAGCGGGAGTATGAAATCACAGGACCCCTATCAAGTTCACCAGTCACGAGGTGGACCATTATTCCTTGTTCAGACGCGTCCTCAGCTATTATCTTATGGATAACCTCCTGCCATGTCCCTTTAGGACCCCAAGGCAGAGCTGGGTGGATATTCACCATATCAAACGCTTCCAGCTCAGGTTTGCCGATGATGAGCATATAGCCGGCCATTACAATTAGGTCTACCTCACTCATCATGCTTACAACACGAACCACTTCCATCCCGAATCTGTCGCGCCATTCCTGAAGAGCAGACGAAGCCTTTTCGGCGGTTACGCTCTCTATAACGCCCTTTTTCCTGAGTTCCGGCAGAAACTTCACGTGAGAAAGAGTCGCCACTGGGATGTCAATACCTGCAGCGAGATCGAAAAACATTTCCCTTTGCTTGTATTCCTCGTTGAATGGGCCATCACCTGTCTCCCTATGACAGAACACCCATGATATTTCAGCGGGTAACTTTTCCTGGATTATATAATCATTGACAGCCTTCAAAAGGTTTCGGGCTGCTGGGTCGCGTCCAGTGGAAAACCAGCCGATTTTAAGAGTCATGTTTCTTCGCCTCAAATATAATTAAGCCCAAAACCATGTAGATGTAGGCTCAAACTAACGTCTTAGACGTGGATCTAGAGAGTCTCTTATCCCTTCTCCAAGCATGTTGTATCCCATGACGGTAATAAGAATCGCCATGCCAGGGAAGAGAGAAAGCCACCATGCTATTTCAATATTGTCTTTTCCCTCTGTAAGCATGTTCCCCCACGAAGGGTCTGGCGGTTGAACACCAATACCCAAGAAAGACAATCCAGACTCGATTAGAACAGCGGATGCGATACCGAGGGTCGCAGCCACCAGGACAGGAGCCATGGCGTTTGGCAAAATATGTAGGAAGATGATTCTAGCGTCACTTGCTCCCTGGCTTATGGCCGCTTGAACGAAGTCACGTTCGCGAATACTCAAAAACTCGGCCCTCACGAGCCGCGCTACCCCCATCCAGGATGTTACACCGATCACAATCATTATGTTCCAAATACTGGGTCCGATAAACGCAATTACCGCCAGGATCAGGAAGAACGAGGGGAAGCATAGCATCACGTCGACAAAGCGCATCACAATTCTATCAATTAGTCCACTGTAATATCCGGAAAGAGCCCCAAGTATCATGCCTATAAAAGTGGAAATTCCGACTGCCACAAAACCAACACTGAGAGACACACCCGCTCCGTGGATGATTCTCGATAATACATCCCGTCCCAATACATCCGTCCCTAAAAGGTGTTTCCATGTCGGGGGCGCCAGAATATTTGACGTGTCAATTCGACCTGGAGGATAGGGCGCCAATTCATTTGCTAATATGGCGACGCAGAAGAGAATGGCGACTATGCCCAGACCCGCCATGGCCATTCTGTTTCTACGAATTCGTTTTACAAAATCTTCATTCAGAAACATTTTATACCGCTAACCGCCAATGTCATTTCGAACGCAGTGAGAAATCTATCCTGCCGCTTGGTTGCATTTCTCGTTGCGACACAGCTCAAAATGACATAAGTGGCGTGCCCGCTTACGATTTACGTTTCGAGCTATCGTCGCTACGAATATCACCATTAATCACTAACCCGGATTCTTGGGTCCGCCCAAGAATAAAGCAGGTCTGCGAGAAGATTCCCTACCAGAGTCAAGGCGGCCCCAATGACGAGTATCCCCATGATTGTTGGATAGTCTCGCATCATTACGGAC
>JACWAG010000492.1 GCA_014874425.1 Syntrophaceae bacterium
GACCTTGGCCCGGTCTAGAATTACTGCTTTATCCTTAGGCTTTACTTGCAGCGCCAGATTTAGGTCACTCAGGGCCTTTTGGAACTGGCGCTGAACTATGTAAATTTTTGATCTTTCAACAAGGGCCTCGAAATCGCGGGGTTTGAGCTGAATAATCTTGTTAAAATCTTTCAAGGCCTCGTCCGTCCTCTTGAGATCCAGCAACAGCATTCCTCTTTGATACAATAGAGAAGGATCGTCCTCTTTTATGCCTATCAAAGTATTGTAATCACTTAACGCGGCGTCTTTCTTGCCTGATTTGATTTCAATAGCGGCTCTGGTCCCCAGAGACTTTTGGTCCTTGGGATCTATTTTGAGCGCTGCGTTCAAATCGTTCAGGGCCTCCTTGTTGCGGCCAAGCAAATATTCGGCCTGTCCTCTGTTACTGAGAGCTGCGGCATTTTTCGGGTCCAGGGTCAATACGTGACTGTAACACTCAACAGCGGAGTCAGGTTTTCCAGAATCAAGAGCTATATTTCCGAGATTGTTCCACGCCGATAAATTCTTATCATTAAATGAGAGCGTTTTCTTGAAATCAGCGGCGGCGAGGTCCGTTTTCCCCTGCTTAAGGTAGGCGGAACCCCTTAAAAAATAGGCATCTGCGTCTTCCGGACGCCGGGCCAAGGCTTGAGTCAAGTCAGTTATGGCTTCATCCGGTTTTCCCAAGTACACCTCAGCTTCGCCTCTTGCACGGACAGCTCCAGCGTATGAAGGGACTTTCTTGATAACAGCGTTGATATCCTGGAATGCCTTGTTGTATTTTTTCTTGTGTAAATATATCAGCCCCCTCCCATATAAAGCTTCCACAAGGTCGGGATTCAAAGACACCGCCTGATTAAAGTCCGATAACGCCAAGTCTTCAAGCCCCTTGGATCTGTAGGCTACCCCGCGATTAAAAAAGGCTCTGGCGTTTTTGGGTTCCTGCTCTACAACCCGGCTGTAAAGTTTTATGGCTTCGTCAAGGTTTCTCTTCCATTGAGCCTCAACGGCTTGAGCAAAAATTCCGCTTTCATTAGGGGCATCGGCGACACTCGGACTCACGGACAATAAACAAGCTATAGAAATGACCAGAAAATAGTAGCGCAAGTCCATAGGTTTCCTGTTAACCAACATCTTGCAAACTACCGGCTCAGGAGCAGCCCAATTTGTTATGGACGGAGTCAAGCTTTTTTTTGAGGAAAATAGCATTGCCATGAAGTATTATGATACGCTCTTTCTATTGATGGAAAGGTCCTTGGCTTTGGTAAAATCGGCCTGGGCTCTTACGGTATCACCTACAAATTCATACGCTATCCCGCGTTTGAAATAGGAATCTCCGTTTTGGGGATCAAGTTTTATGCTCTTGGAAAGGGCGTTGATGGATTCAAGGAATTTTCCTTCTTTACCTAGCGCTATTCCCAGTTTCAGATATGCTGCGGCGTCATTCGGTTTAACTAAAACTAGCTTTCTGAAGTATTCCACGGCCGACCTATAATCCCCCGACTTCTCTTTCGCCTCTCCTAAAACCGTCAAAACCTCAGAGTTGTTCGGATCTATACTGAAGGCTTGCTGAAAATCCGATACTGCCTTGTCCCTGTCCCCTGCTTCCATGTAACAACGACCACGGTACGTCAAAACAGCGGCCGACGGACCCTCTAGATCTAATGTGCGGGAAAAGTCGGAGATCGCCTTGGGACATTGACCAGAAGATTGATACATCCAACCTCGATTCGCATAGGCTCTCGCAAGGTCGGGATTTAAAGTGATCGACTTCGAAACATCCTTGATCCCATTGGCAACATCGCCTTTTGTGAAGAAGAGCCAGCCTCTGTTGTTGTAGATATCAGGAAAGTTGGGATTCAATTTGGCTGCTTCATCATAATCTTTCATTGCCCTATTGAGTTCGTTTTTTCTGAAGTAAGCGTTTCCCCTCTGAAAAAATGCCAATGAATACTCGGGATTCAGGTCTATTGCCTTAGATAAGTCGGCTATGGCGCCGTCGTTGTCTCCAAGTTTTATTCTCGCCGCTCCCCGATTGTAATAGGCCAACGAATATGATGGATTTATATCTATGGCCCGATTGAAATCCGGGATGGCTTTGGCGATTTCTCCCTTCTGAACCAGCGCCCATCCGCGGTTGTTGTAAGAATCGGGGTCCGTCGGGTCCAGTTCCAAGGCCTTGGTAAAATCGGCTATGGATTTATCAAGCGCGCCCTTTCCGTAATACGCGTTACCCCGATTGTAATAGGCCAACGAATATGATGGATTCAATGCTATCGCTTTGGAATAGTCTTTTATCGCCTGGTCGAAAGAACCCTGCCTGTAATACGCGCTCCCACGGTTATTATAGGCGGTCTCCATCTGTGGATCGAGCTGAATTGCCTGAGTGTAATCCTCTATAGCTCGAGTTGAGTCACCCAACTTCTCGAGACTTAGCCCCCTTCTAAAGTAGACATCAGCAGTTCCTATTCCAGCTTTAATGGCCTTGTTAAAGTAATCTAAAGCCTTTGAATATTCGCCCGCCCTGTAAGCCAGTTTAGCATTTTCATAGAAGTCTTCAGCATATTGAGATTTGGTTTCCTGAGGAAAAGCAAAGGCGACGGTTATCAAAACTCCGAAAACTATGATGGTATTGAGAATTCGCATTTGTTATCTAGTGCCTAATAAACTGAGACTATAGTATTAATATTATCATAACAAAGACATAGTTGTCTATATTAATGTTTAAAATTAGATTGAACTCTTAGCGCAAGAAGCAGAATTGCCAGTTTTCCCTAAACTCCTGTCAACTAATTATTATTATTAGTTTAATTAGACCAGCAATTTTATGGTTTGTTCCAGAAGAATTATTTCATCCGAGCTTGGTATTTGAGGGAGAGTTTGAATGAAGGACAACTTGAGGCCCGAGATTAGTCTATTGTGGGCATGGAGTTGAATCGACCGACAGTCAGAGCGTGGGCATTCGGATTGGTTCATAAATGCGATACAGTTCGGATAGGGTATAACATCTGGCGTCGTAGCGGTCACGCATCCAGCGAATAAATAAATGGAGACGTCTTGTGAATCTTCGGACTGCTTCCTCGGTTGGATTCAAGGGATTCATCCCAGGAGCCAGTTCGGATGAATGAAAAAATATGGTTACACAGTCGCCACCTCGCTTTTCGTGAGTTATCACAGCGGCTTTAGCAATTTGCAGATTGACCCAAGCGGGCTGAGCCGCTATTGAACCCAGATTCATCGATAACCATCCGACCACGCCATCAGGCAAATAGCCGCTGTTAGAAAGAAACTCGAAATACCGACCAGAGCCCTTTAATATCGGTACTATTGTGACAGGAACTTCAAGAACTGATGAGCTTCCAACTCTGGATGGGTCGAGAAGATCCGGAAAATATGGGTCAGAGGGGGCGCAAATATGGTTCGGCCCACCGTACGCCTTCCTCATGGGGGTAACGCTGCTGTCCACTTTGACACCAATTTTTTCAAGGACCTGCAACATCTTTGGTCCCATGTTGAAACGGCCCATCCGAAAAGAGTTCGGCAGTCCGTCGCTATTGGATAATATTTTAATCAAGGAAAGGACCTTGGCTTCGAGCAGGTATGAGGGTATCAATTCTGAAGGAGCCGGGGGAGGAACCTCATCGGATATAATAGGCGGCGTATTCCAGTGATGCAGATGAGCCCCGATTTCAGCGTTCCATCTCTTTTTTAGGCTATAAAGTTTCTTTAAAATGGCGCCTTTGTTTGCTACCTGGTACGACACAAGAAGCGTCGGCCTGACTCCAAGGTCCATAAACACAGGATCTAGCCGGTCCAATTGAAGAACATTCGCCGCCGAAGCTTCACCGGGCGAATAGACACCACTAAACAATCCTTCTTCCTCAACGTCTATAGTTACTGTAAATTTCATTTAACCCCAGGCGCTATACTGAGTTCGCCTCTATCAAAAATTAAAGTCCAAATAGACACCAGAGCCAAAAATCCATCACGAAATATGTGGAAGGGGGCTATTCTGCCTGAAGATTCCGCTGAGGAAGAAAAACAGCCACAATCAATATCCAGTCCAAGCGCATAAGCGTAAATTATCGCCCCCAGAAAAATCAACATCATCGATGAGGTAAGCAATGAAGCTGCCCTAGTCTGAATTCCAAGAATTAGAAACACACCCGATCCCAATTCGAGCCACGGAAGAGTCAACGCAATTAAATTGCTATAAATTGGGGGAATCAAGCCGTAATTTCTAATTGAAGCGGCAAAGCTTGACGGATCAAATATCTTGTAAATACTGGCGTAAACAAACAATGATCCAATCAGGAGCCTAGCTAATAAAGTTATCCATTTCATCCCTATCGACCTTTTAGCGCCATCGATGGCGGTCTTATTTTTGCGTTGGAAATCCATTTTGTTCCCAGCCTGGATATCCATCCTTCATGATCATGATATCAGAATATCCGAAATCAATCAGAAATGAGGCTATGTGCTCTGCCATGTCGCAATCGGGGCCATAGCAATACAAAATCAATTTGCTACCCTGCGGCATTAACGGTTCAATCCCCGGAAATTTCTGTTCCTTATCTTCAGGAGACAGGGAAACAGCGCCACGCACATGCCCTTTTAAATAATCCTTGTCATCTCTAGTGTCTATAAATACCACCAGTGGATCGTCCAGCCACTTTATGGCCTCCTTTGAACTGACAAGGGGGATTTTATGGTTTAAAATCGTAATTTCCGTCGGAGGAACGTACAGCCAGTGAATGTGTCGCGCCGGTATCAGATTAGATCCAACGCCTATCAAAAAGAACACCAAGACTATAGCGCCCGCCCTAAAGACCAAAGAAGACAAGCTATTCATTTGTGTTGTTCCTAAGTATAACCTAAAGCATAATAGAAATATTTAATGTATTAGATTATTTAATCTGCATATTATATTATTTTTACTATTTTTTTGACACTATATTAGCTTTATGATACTATGAGTTTGCATCAAATCCGAACAGAATTTCGATCAGGGCCGCTTCGTAAAAAAGATGACCGACTCAAAACAAAAAACTCCTAAAGGATTTGTAAAGTTGATAAACATGTTAAGAAAAAATCCTTACCTTCAAAAATATTTGGTTCTTCTGATAACGATATTGTCGATCATGGTATCGCAGACGAACGCGCAAGAACTCGAAACGCCTCTTATCACTAATGTGCAGGTTTCGCCAGATCAAAAACAGATAGTGATCAAGGGGGACAAGCCGCTTGGGACCCATTCCGCTTTTGCGTTTGAAAATCCTTATCGCCTGGTCATTGATTTTGAAAACACTGGTCTGGGGAAAGTTCCCGCCAAAATCAAAGTCGACAAACCGCCTATAAATGAAATTCGTTTGGGCGCCAATGCTCGCAGGGCTCGGCTAGTCGTGGATTTTGGCGAATATCCCGTGCCACCATTCATGGTGGAGCGCAAGGGCAACCTAGCAGTTGTAGCCTTGGGTAACGTGCCGACCGACCCAAGAATGATTCAACGAAGTTCCAGCGCCGAATCATCCCCTAAGCCGTACCACGCTACAGGGCCTAAAGCACAACGGCGCATTACTCCAAAGAAAGAAACGACCCATTTGCCATCCTCTCCTATTGACCATCCTACAGTCTCTTCCGTCGCTCCGGGTACAAAGACAGGACAACCGGGTTTTTTGGTGAAACAATCACTCGTAACAAACAACATGCTGCTGGTTGAACTTCAAAACTCAAAAAATCCCTCCGAAACATACAGGATAGTTTTAGACTTAAACCTGGATGATATGACTGTTCATAATGCTTCCATAAGCAATTCAAACGGTATTGTAAAAAAGTTTGACCTCGTTGATTCAGGCCCCAAAGTCGTCCAAGACTATACCGGTCAAGAACAGACAGCCAATGGACCTGCCAATGTGGGCCCAAGAAAGAAATCCAAACTAGTTGTTGAGCAAAAACCTTTTGGCCGAACCAAGTATTCATGGGGATCGAAAAATTCATCACCACCGGAAGTTGATAGCGCCAATCAGCAATCGGTAAGTTCCAATCCATTCAGGCTTCAAAAGTTTGAGCTAAAATCCAAAAACTCCGGAACAGCTAAACTCGACGAATGATAAACCACTACGGTCCTCTAAATTAGTTTCAATTCACGAGTCAACGCGGCAGCTCGCTGTGTTGACTTTCACAAATAAACTCCACGATAATATAGAATCTCCACAGTCTTTAATCACCAGTAAAAATCTAATAATAGAACAATTCATTACCAAACCTTTATGTTACGCGATATAAAGTAACAATTTACATCAGAAAGGAGGGTTGAAAAACTAATGGCGGGTAGCCGATTGTATTTTGAACCATTTTTCACGTGGGTTAACAGAGGCCGGATTCTTTTTTCTCCAGGCAGCAGAGCTGAGATTGCCTTCGAACTTCGGCAACTCGGCGCTTCAAAGCCACTTATTATAACCGATAAGGGATTGGTCGGCGCAGGGGTGGCTGACCAGATCTTACAGAAACTGGAAAGCCAGGATTTACAAATCGCAGGGTTATTTGACGCTGTGACGCAGGACGCCAGGATCGAAAATATCAATAAGGCCGCCCGGTTTTACAGGGATGCCGGAGCAGACTCATTGATAGCTGTTGGAGGTGGCAGTGTTTTGGACACTGCAAAAGCGGTAAATATTCTAGTGGGAGCTGGTTTAGAAGATTTCAAACCTCTAGCGGACCAAGCGGCGCTATGGGAAGACGCTTCCCATCTACCGCCGCACATTGCGGTCCCGACTACCGCTGGTACGGGATGCGAGGTAACCAACGTCATCGTCGTCCTAGATTCTGAATCACAAGCCAAACTTTCTGTAACACACCCTTTTTGCAACGCGGATTTATCGATACTCGATCCTGAGTTAACCATCAAGCTTCCACCAAAGATCACCGCTTTCACGGGTATCGACGCTCTAACCCACGCGATAGAGGGCATAACCTCAATAGGCGCTCAACCAATCTCAGACGCTTTGGGATTACAAGCGATAAGAACGATTACGCGGGCCCTTCCGCTTGCTGTGTTGGAACCTGAGAATATTGAAGCGCGAGGAGACATGATGATTGCCGCCACTATGGCCGGGATGTGTTTCTGTAATTCCATGCTTGGAGCGACTCACGCCACGGCTCATGCCCTTGGCGCTCTGTATGGTATCCCACATGGCCTTGCAAACGCGGTAATGCTACCGCTTGTAATGGAATTTAACATTAAGGAGGCCACCCAACGATATTCAATTATCGCTCAGGCCTTGGGCGTCCCAACGGATGGATCTTGTTCCAGGAGTAACGCCGAGTCCGCGGTGGACGCTGTCAGGAAATTGAAGATGGAAATCGGTCTAAAAGAAACTCTCAAAGACTTTCATGTTCCAGGAGATCCGAATAAGCTGTCCGACTTGGTGGAACTCGCCGCTGGTGACAGTCAGATAAGTTACAATCCCCGAATGATGGATGAGTCTGATATACTGAATCTGTATTTGAAAGCGCAGTGAAAAATTGGGAGGTGATAATGGAATTTTGGAAAGATGAAACCGAGCCAATAAAGGCCTTTATTGAACTGTTCAACCGCGCAAAACAGGACACTGAGTTGTATGAGGGACTGAAAAAGGTGAATCAGTTGATTTGGTTCGATTACACTGAAAATGGCCCAAATTGCTCATTCTACGTCGATTGCAGAGGAGGAGAGGTAAAGGTCTCCCCAGGGAAACCCGATGATCAACCTGATCTGACAATGAGCCTTTCCGCAGATGACGCCCACAGATCATGGTCTAACAAATTGAACCCTGTTATGGCTATAACAAGAAAAAAGATAAGGATAAAAGGTTCTGCGACGGGTCTCTTAAAATTGGCGCCAAAACTTAAAAAGGTCGCGACAATTTACAACGTAACACTTAAAGATCTCGGTTGGGAGAGCAAGATAATTTCCTAATTATCTCAGAGGTATATTCATGAAGGGCAGTACCGGCCATTTTCTTTCCGTCAACCTATCGGATGGCTCGACTAATTCATTTTGTCCCCCAATAGATTACTACTCGAGGTTCATAGGGGGCGCAGGCTTTGCAGCCAGGCTATTCGTAGAGCGAGGCAATTTTGAAACTGATCCACTAGCTCCGGACGCTTTGCTCATTTTTTGTTTAGGTCCGTTTGCGGGCCTGAGACTTTCTGGAGCGAGCCGTTTTTCCGCGGCGGCTTGCTCACCACTTACCGGCCACTGGGCCGACTCCTCGTGTGGGGGTAACTTTGCCCCTGAATTGAAATTTGCGGGTTTTGACGGCATACTTATTTCGGGGAAA
>JACWAG010000493.1 GCA_014874425.1 Syntrophaceae bacterium
ATGAAGTATGGAAGCAAGGCAAAACAGGAGCCGGATAGGGAAGCCGCAACTACTCGATTCAGCTTACCGGGAAGTAACTTTTCCATTTCTTTCAGCATTTCAGGCGTAAATTCAGATTTGGTGGGCCACTTTCTCTCGTCTCTGGCCCCTAGTTTGTCTGCTTGCTCCGACATTTATGGCCTCCATTTTGTCATATATTATTTGTCAATCGAATTGATTACTTAGGGTTCCAGGATGGGTTCTTTACATTTTTGTTCATTACTCCTCGACCACCAAAAGTGCGACCAAAATTGATCCTTCCAAAAGGATAAAGCACATAGTGCGAGATCTTACTGAAGGGGACATAAAGCAAGAAAAATGTGGTCATAAGGAAGAATACCCACATCCAACCAGTATCCGGGCTGCCCTGAATCCACAGGGACATTGCGATAAACCCGACGGCGAAGAATACCGTCATCAACGTGATGGCGAAGAAATCATCCGGGCTGCTTATGATACGAATCTCAGGGACCGTCAAACGTCTATATATCCGGCGAAGACCGATCAAGAACGCGAGCCCCATGAACAACATGAAGACCGTGGATACCACAGGGGTCATCAACACCGGCACTAGCGGGATTAAAAAAGTCGCGCCGATAGTTAGCGCTACCCCAATATGAAAAATCATGAATTCCACATAAAAAAACGGATTTTTCCGAGTGCTTTCCATACTCCATGGCTTTAAAACGTTAAGCAAAGAGTCAAAAGCTCCAGCAACCCTATCGCCCTTCAATTCAGCCTTCTCGGGCGGAACTGGCTTTTTTAGCATTTGAGATATCTTGATGATGTACATTAAAGCCATGAATCCCAGGGCCATGTACTGAACCGGCTCCTCAAGAATATGCAGAGCGTGACTGATGTTGTTCTCCATATTTCCTCACTTTCTTCATGACAAATGACGATGGAACCACAAAATTAACCAACAGGGACAAAGCGAAGGCGACAGGCGCTTGAGTCATTGCTTCGTTGCAAAATTGACCCTAGTTTTGGGAATTAAAATCCTCAAAACTCTGAAAATATATACGAGTGAATCGAAGATATTTTGTGCGAGCAAATAAGTCAAGAACTTTCTGTTTAAAGAGGCATGATACTTGATAAAATAAGTAGGTCCTAGAATCCGGCTTAATTAAGGAGTCAGTGACATTATCTCGAAGAATATACAATTAATTTTGTCAACAATTAACTGGCAAAATCCCCAAAACAGACCGCAAGTCTTTATATGATCAATTGTATAAACAATTGGAACAAAAATGGATCTCAAGTGTTCCAATCTTAAGGTGTAAAAATGGATCATTCTCAATTTTGATCCATCATTCAGGAGCGATTATATTGAATCAATTAAGAAAATTTTTAATAATTTTACCGGCGCTTTTAGCTATCCTGTTTTCCATTGGAAACGCGTTTGAGGAAAACTGTGATGACAAGTTTGTAAAAAACGCGGCATTGGGAAATGATATAAAATTGATGGAAAGGCTGAATAAAGGATCTAATATCAACTCAAAAAACTACAATGGACAGACTGCGTTGATTGAAGCCGCGTTGAATGGAAAAATTGATACAGTGAACCTCCTAATCAAAAAGGGAGCGGACCTCAATCAGAGAGGCAAAAACGCTCGCACTGCGCTGATGTGGGCCTGCCTGGCTGATCGGATACAAATGGTACAATCTTTGTTGGCCCATGGAGCCGATGTTAACGTCAAAGACAGGAACAATCAGAACGCTTTGATGTTAGCGGCCGGGAAAGGAAACGCCGCTTGCGTAAACAGCTTGCTTGAAGCTGGGGCCGACCCGATGGCCAAGGACAACAATGGAGCCACCGCGTACACTTTAGCTTTGGGAAGCGGGTTCAAAGATGTTGCCAATACAATCGCCAACTATCAGGAATCATCTCAATCTAAGCTGGATTTAGATGACTTGAGAATCGGGGCTTATTTCTATGTTGATTAAAAAACCCGGCTTGACAGTTTTTCGAACATGTAGACATATGTAGTAAAAGCTTGAAAGGTTTGGATATGGCTGTTCGAAAAATAGTTACAGCGCCTGACCCGAAGTTGAGCACAAAGGCCGAACCCGTAATTGACCTTTCTGAAGATATATGCCAACTCGCCGCTGACATGACAGACACAATGTATAAGGCCCCAGGTATAGGATTGGCGGCAAATCAAGTTGGTGAATTGGTCAGAGTTATTGTTTTCGATATACATTACGCGTACGCTGAACCCAAGGACAAGAAGAAAGCGCCAACGATACTGATTAATCCGGTCATTTTGCTTTCTGAAGGTGAAGAATTCAAAGAAGAAGGCTGCTTGAGCGTACCCAATTTTAACGTCGAGGTGAAACGAGCGGCCCGTGTCCAGGTTGAGGGCGTTGATATCAAAGGAAAACCTTTAAGAATAGATGGTGAAGGTCTTGTTGCCCGAGTACTTCAACACGAGATAGACCATTTGGAAGGCAGGACTCTTCTGGACCATTCTTCAGCTTTGAAACGGAACATGTACCATAGGCGTATCAAGAAATCGCAAAGAGGCAATAAGTGACTTGCCGCATAGTTTTTATGGGATCTCCCCAATTTGCTACGCCGACTCTCAAGGTACTTCAAAAACACTTTGACATAGTGGGGGTTTTTTCTCAGTCGGACAAGCGTTCAGGCCGTGGGAAAGTGCTGACTGCAACACCGGTAAAAAAGTTAGCCCTAGAAATGGGCCTCTTTTGTGCTGAACCCGATGACCTTAAAGATCCCAGTGTACTATCGATCTTAAAGGAATGGTGTCCAGACGCTATAGTTGTAGTAGCGTATGGAAAATTTCTTCCCAGGGAAATTCTGGAGTTGCCTCGGTTTGGCTGTTTGAATCTTCATGGCTCATTATTACCCAGACATCGTGGTCCATCTCCAATTTCTACCGCTATTCTTGCAGGAGACGACCAAACGGGCAATACGGTAATGCTGATGGACGCTGGAATGGACACCGGGTCAATCCTTGCTGGGCAGATTGTTAAAATAGGGAAGAAAGATACAGCCGGAGACCTCCATGATAGACTCATGGAACTTGGGGCTTTGCTAATGGTCCAAACCTTAAGGAAATTAATAAAGGGTGAAATCATACCGACGCCTCAGGACCAGTCAAAAGCTACTTACTCTCGACTCCTCAGGAAAACAGATGGATTGCTGGATTGGAATTTGGACGCAAAACAGCTTGACAGGATAGTACGTGCTATGGATCCGTGGCCTGGGGCATTTTTCCTGATGGGTAATGAGCAAATCAAAGTCCGGTCCGCCACTGCGCTCGAAGGACAGGCGGAGCCGGGGTTAATAACGGCCATAATGGCTGATGGTATTGTGGTAGGGGCAGGCGCAGGGCTTTTTCTCTTGGAGGAAGTTCAAGCCCCTTCGAAAAAGAAAATATCGGCTTCAGATTTTGCTCGAGGGAAAAGGCTGAAACCAGGAACCTATGTGATTTAATGGAAAATTCATGTATGTGTAACAATTTCTCCTCAATTTTCATGATGACTGCTTAACTCATGGGGTGAAAAAATGAATCGACTTAAGACAGTAATTCTTCTGGCCGCTCTTGGCGGCTTGCTCGTAATTCTGGGTGGTTATTTTGGCGGTAAGAACGGGGCGACCATTGCTCTTGTTATTGCGCTTGTAATGAATGTGGGCAGCTATTGGTTCAGTGATCGAATCGTTCTGGCTATGTATCACGCTCAGGAAGTTACTGAATCAGAAGCTTCAGACCTTTTTAGACTGATTAGAGAGCTCACTCGCAACGCAGGATTACCAATGCCAAAGGTTTACATAATTCCGGATGATTCGCCAAATGCTTTTGCCACAGGCCGAAATCCGGAACATGCCGCAGTGGCGGTTACCCAAGGTATCCTTCGTCTCCTGACTCGTGAAGAGCTTGCCGGAGTCATTGGACATGAACTTGGGCATGTTAAAAATCGGGACATACTCATTCAAACCATAGCCGCTACCATAGGGACAGCTATAACCTATTTAGCTCAGTTTGGGTTCTTTTTTGGAGGTCGCTCTGATGATGATCGAGGCGGAGGTTCTTTGGCGGGTTCTCTTCTTATGATGATTCTGGCGCCGCTAGCCGCAGGGATCATTCAAATGGCGATCTCAAGATCACGGGAGTACATTGCTGATGAAACGGGAGCGCAAATATGTGGCCATCCGTTGTGGCTTGCAAGCGCACTGGGCAAATTGCAAAGAGGCGCCGAGGCGATCCCCATGAATGCTGAGCAAGCTACGGCTCACATGTTCATAGTGAGTCCCTTTTTTGGGAGTGGCTTGTCCAACCTGTTTTCAACTCATCCTCCTATCGAAAATCGTATAGAAAAGCTGGAAAAAATGGCCGGATATTAAGCCTGGCCATGGATTTAAGCCAATTTGTCCTTTCTAAACTAATGATTTTAACGTTTCGACGCCTCTCGTTTCTCTTTTAAAGAGATGTAGGACAGGCGTCTCAAATTTTTGAGTTCTTTTCAATACCATAACGGCTTATTGAATCAGAGGCCTCATGCCCTTCCGTACCGGCGCAGCCACAATTTCTCGTGAACTTGCAGTAAAAATTCTGAGCAAAGTTGACAAAGGTTTCTACGCCGAGACAACTCTTTCACAATTACTTTCAAAAAACGCTATTTCGGATAAGGACCGATCACTAACCACCGAAATCGTTTACGGAACGGTTCGATGGAAAGACAGGCTGGATTCGATAATAGACAGGCGGTTAACACTTAAAGGGAAAAGCCTTGATCCCGAAATTCGAAACATCCTCAGGATAGCCATCTATCAAATACTTTTTCTAACCAGAATACCAGTTTATTCCATTACACACCAAGCTGTCGCGCAAGCCAAGAACAGGTTCAAAGGAAGATTCTCGAGGTTGGTTAACGCTGTCCTGCGATCCGCTCTAAGAAATCGGGACGATCTTCATCATGAGCCCGAAAAGAACTCACGATCCTTAGCCATATATTATTCTCACCCTGAATGGCTTGTTGAGAGATGGCTGGATAGATTCGGCGAACAAGGAACCATTGATATTCTTGAATTTAACAATCAACGATCGAATTTAACTCTCCGGGTTAATACCCTGAAAACAACGATTTCCGATGTAAGTTTGAGCTTTAAACAGAATGGTATTGTTTTTGAAATAGTCGATAATGATTTAGGGGTTTTAAATGTCAGGAATATTGGAGGACCAGTTATAAATATACCTGGCTTTAATGAAGGACTTTTCACCATCCAGGATTTTGGGTCTCAAATGATCGCCCCATTACTAAAGGCGCAGCCCAATCAACTAATTCTTGATGTTTGTGGGGCGCCTGGAGGGAAAGCTTCACATATGGCGGCGCTTGTTAATAATGGCGCTCGAATTACTCTAGTGGACGCCGACATTAAGAGATTGGATGAAGCGACAAGGAACTTTGAGCGCCTAGGTGTAAACTGCGTAAAAATGATACACGGAGACGCGACTCAAAAATCGTTTCTTTCATCCTTGGGAAAATTCGATCGAATATTAATAGACGCGCCATGTTCCAATTTAGGGGTCTTACGCCATAACTGTGAAGTTAAATACCGTGTAACACCGCAAGATTTGACTAAATTGGCCGAACAACAGCTAATAATGCTGACGGAAGCCTCACAAGCAGTCAAAAATGACGGGATCATCGTTTACTGCGTGTGTTCAACGAGCGAAGAGGAAACAACGTCCGTGGTCCAAAAATTCTTGGCCTGCAATAGAAATTTCTCAGTCGATAAAATTGATCACAGTGAAATCCCCAATCCCGAATTCTTGAACACGGAGGGTCATTTTTCTTCATTTCCATCCAACAAATCCAGCTTTGTAGATGGGTTCTTCGCTGCTAGAATCAAGAAAATGTAGACCCTGAATTCTAACATCAAAACGCGGTCACCATTTTTTGAAGAGTGTTCATCGATAGATGCGGATTGATTTCAAAATCGTAAGTGTGAAAAAAATTCATTTAGTCATTTTAATGGAAAATAAGTGGGAAGAAAACGCGCGACAATTTGCTGACTCCGATAGCTTAGAGACGATAACATACCTGTATTATTGATCATATGTGATTTGGCACAGGCCTTGCTAATATAAAGGGCGAACAACGACTCCTAACCATACCCTCTTAGCAATCCTCCAATCGGATTGCTTTTTTTTTGCCACAAAGCGATTGACACGGGGAAATATTTAACTATACTTTGCGACTTAACAAATACTTAATAAAAAGAGCCCCCTTTCAATGCGCGTCGAACTTGAAATCGGTCGAAGAATTAGAGCTAAAAGATCGATCAATAAACTGACCTTGAAACAGCTCGCCGAAAAGGTTGGTTGTTCTGACGCTTATTTGTCTCAAATAGAAAATGGTAAGGTCTCTCCTTCTATTTCCAGCCTAAAAAAAATTTCTCATGCCTTACAAGCCAAGATAACGGATTTTTTTGTCGAAACAGAAGATGAAGACCCTGTCGTGCTCTCTCGTGATCAAAGAGTGACAATCAGTCTGGAGGGATGGAACGCACGAATTGAGTCTTTAATCATAAATTCCAAGAATAAAAGAATGCACCCCTTTTTTACTACAATTCAACCCGGCGGAGGATCTCATGGACTTTACAGCCATGTAGGCGAAGAATTTGGGATAGTTCTGAAGGGTGAATTGCAAATCAATATTGATGACACAATTCACAGAGTGCGACGGAGTGAAAGCTTTTATTACAATTCAAACCAACCTCACAGTTGGACCAATCCTGGAAAAACAGACACGGTTGTAGTTTGGGTAATTAGCCCGCCCACATTTTGATCAATTAGCATGGGTAAAGCCGTAACTTGAAGGACATTATCCCATTTTAAAAAGGAGAGCGACGATGGTTTTAAAAAGCTTCAGGTCGATTTTGATCGTGATGTTAGTCTGTTTCCTGTCTGTTGGCTTTGCGTGCGCCGCGCAGAAAGCAGCATGGAAAATCGGTGTCGCCGTTTCATTAACCGGGGTGTTTGGTAAGGACGGCAGTCTGGTAAAAGACGCGTACACTCTGTGGCAGGAAACTGTCAATTCCCACGGCGGTATTAACGGGGCGCCTGTAGAGCTAATTTTCTACGATGATAAAAGCGATCCGGCGACCACCGCAAAACTCACTGAACAGCTCATTGTAAGCGACAAAGTGGACCTTCTATTGGGCGGTTTCGGTAGTAGCCAGCTATTCGCCGCGAGTCCGGTTGCGGAAAAATATCAATATCCCTTGATTAGTGGTGGCGCCAGTTCAAACAAATTGTTTGAGCGTGGCTTCAAATATTATTTTTCTACATTGGGTAAAGCAACTGAAGAGGTAAGAGGTTGTGTCGACATTTTCTCAGAGGTTACCCCGAAACCTAAGACAGCCGCGATTATCGGAGCGGACATACTTTTCACTTCTCTGGCGTGTGATGGTTTTAAGAAATATTGCCAAAAAAATGGCATAGAAGTCATCCACTTCGAACTTTTCCCTATGGCTCTGCAGGATTACAACTCTCTGTTGATGAAGGTCAAAAACAAAAAACCCGACGTGTTGCTTGTTGGTTCGCATCTTCTGGTAGCTATGAAGACCATCAAGGCCATGAAGGAAATAGATTTCAGTCCCAAGGCGGTAGCATTCAGCTACGGGCCGACAGTCCCAAAGTTTGTAGAAGATCTAAAAGGTGACGCCAATTATGTAATCGCTGCGTCCGAATGGACCCCCAATATGCCATATTCTGGAAAGGTATTTGGAAAAGCTAGCGATTTTAACCAGCTATACATAAAGCGTTTTAATCGTAGGCCTGATTACGTTGAGGCCGCTGCCGCGGGTGGGGCTGTAGCTCAGCAGGAAGTTCTGGAAGAATTGGGATTGAAGCCGCCTCTAAGCAAAGAAAATCGAATTAAGATAATGGAAGCCCTACATAAAGACAAATTTGAAACTTTCTACGGCAAAATCCAATTTGGAGCTGATGGGGCTAACGAAGCTCATCCTCCTGTAGCGGTGCAAATCCAGTCGGAAAAACTGGAAAACGTTTTTCCCCTGGAATATGCTGAAGCCAAAATCCTATATCCATTTAAGCCCTGGAAAGAACGTTAATTCAAGAACAGAGTGGGATTGGCGTCTTTTAAGCTGCCAATCCTCCTTTTAACCACAATGTAATTAATGGGAACGGGCGTCAAAATTAAATTCGCGCTCACCCTTTAAATATGTGAACTTAAGAAAGATTCAAATGGAAGTCGAAAAACTAAAAAACTACGTGAATGGAAAATGGGTCGATTCCAAAACAGGATCATTTTTCCCCACCGTCAATTCCCTAAATGGTCAAACAATAACTCTATGCCCGGATTCTACTATTGACGAAGTTGATCTGACTATTTCTCTCGCCAAAAAGGCTTTCCAATCCTGGCGAAATACAATCCCGACCAGACGCGCGGATATTCTTTACACATTGCGGGAAAAACTACTCGCCGCTCGGAACGAATTAGCGGAAATAATAACGCTTGAACATGGAAAAACACTCTCCGACGCCAAAGGCGAATTAATGCGAGCGATACAGTATGTGGAACATCCTTGCGGTATTCCGGAACTGCTAAAGGGCGATCACAGTGAAGACGTCGGAACAGGAGTTGACGAATATTATATAAGAGAGCCCTTGGGTGTTTTTAGTCTACTGCCTCCTTTCAACTTTCCGGCCATGATAGCCCTTTATTTCACTTGGCCTATTGCGTGCGGAAACACGGTTGTGGTGAAACCAAGCGAACTATGCCCCATGACTATGCTCAGAATAACCGAATTAGCCGAAGAGTCGGGTTTACCACCGGGAGTGTTGAATATAGTTAACGGTGGTCCACGTGTAGGCGAGAGGCTTTGCGTCCATCCGGAAATCGAGGGAGTTACATTTGTCGGGTCTTCAAAGGTCGCCGAAATGGTCTACAGAACATCGACTTCTCATGGAAAACGCGCCCAGTGTCAAGGTGGCGCAAAAAATCATGTCCTTGTCATGGAAGACGCGAACCTTGATGAGGCGATCCCGAACATAGTCAACTCTTGTTTCGGTCACACGAGCCAGAGGTGTTTCGCTGTGTCAAACGTGTTGGTCGATGAGAAGATTTATGATTCGTTCGAAGAAAGATTCATAGCTGCCTGTCAGAAACTTAAACTGGGTGATGGACACGATCCAAAAGTCAACATGGGCCCGGTTGTGAATCAGCGAGCGCTAGATCGTCTCTACGAATCTGTCGATAAAGCGCTGGAACAAGGGGCGAAGTTGATTCTGGACGGTAGAAATCCAAAAATAGAAGAGTTTCCTGATGGGCTATTTTTTGGTCCCACTCTTTTGGAAGCTGAACCAGATAATTTCGCGTTTAGAGAGGAGATATTCGGTCCAGTCAGGTGTGTCAAAAGCGTCAAGAGCTTGCAGGAAGCGATTAATATTATAAATTCAAGCATGTACGGACATACTGCAGTTATATATACTCAAAACGGTGGTTGGTCCCGTCACTTCATAAGGAACGTAAATACAGGCCAAATTGGGGTCAATGTTGGCACACCCGCTCCAATAGCCTTTTATCCTGTTGGTGGCCGAAAAATATCTTTTTACGGGTCACACCGCGGTCGCGCTAACGACGCTATAGATTTCTACACGGACAAAAAGGTGATTGTAACCAAATGGAGTTCTTATGTTGAAGAACCGGCTTCAAGCAAATCAACAGAAATAAATGAACTAAACTCAGTCCTGTTTTAAAAAATGTATACCGTATTCGCTCAAACCATAATTAATGGACTCCTGTTAGGAGGAGTTTATGCCGCATATTCAGCGGGATTTTCCCTGATATTTGGTGTCATGGGCGTAGTTAATCTCGCCCATGGTGAATTGATAATGTTAGGGGCTTTCACCTCTTACTGGTTGTTCGCTTATTTCAATTTGGATCCCTATTTAAGCGCGCCGTTCGCAATGGTTTTTCTGTTTCTCTTTGGATATGTAGTTCAAAAATACATCATAAATCGGGTCATTGGGCAGCCTCATATAATGAGCTACATCCTTACGTTCGGTCTCCACTTGATGATAGCCAACATAGCGATCAAAATGTGGACCCAGGATTTCCGGTCCATAACCACATCCTATTCCGGGGCTAATGCGGCAATCTGGGGTCTAAACATACCACTTGCAAGATTGGTAACCTTCATGGTGGCGCTCCTTGTGACATGGGTACTATGGTTTTTCCTGATGCGAACAGAGACGGGTCGGGCCATCCGGGCTACCGCTCAAGACAAGGAAGTAGCCAGGTTAATGGGGGTAGATATCCGAAATATCTACGCCATAACATTTGGGCTTGGCGCGGCTATAACAGGACTCTCCGGATCAGTGATGAGCCCCTTTGTAATTATATCCCCCGAAATGGGTCTCGAATACACAATTATTGCATTCTGTGTTGTGGTGTTGGGCGGAATGGGATACATGCCCGGAGCGCTCGTCGGAGGATTGGTTCTTGGAGTGGCGCAGTCTCTGGCGGCTACCTATCTCAATGCAGGGGTTTCTGTAGCCATAACGTTTATAATTCTATTTATTATGCTCGTCATTTGCCCGAAAGGGATCTTGGGCAAAGGTAGTGTAGCGTGACATGCTTTAACAATAACCGAGGGCCGGATGAATTTTAAAATCGACAGGATAATTTTGATCATGTTCCTTGGTATTACTGCCGCGCTGGCCTTCCTGCCTAATTTTGTCGAATCTGAATACCTCTTGAGGTTGATCACTGTTGTGATCTTTTGGATCGGGATTGCCGGTTGTTGGAACATGATGAGCGGATACACCGGGTATATTGATTTCGGGCCTGTGGTCTATTTTGGAATAGGTTCCTATGTTGTCGCCATAGCCATGACCAAGTATGGGATTCCTTTTTTCCCAAGCCTTTTCATTTCCGGCGTAATATCGGGTTCAGTGGCTTTTTTGGTTGGAATACCAACCTTGCGTTTGAAAGGGGCATATTTTGCAATCGCCACGTTTGCCTTCGCTGAGGCTATGAAACAAATTACACTGGAATTTGATCGTACATTCAGTGTTTCATTTTTTCAAGGTAGTGACGGTATAACTCTTCCGATCAGCGGCCATGACAATTCATTTTTCTTCTATTGCGTTTTACCGGTAACCTTTTTGGTAATGCTAGCTCATTACTTTATTGAACATTCAAAATTCGGATATGGACTGAAAGCCATAAAGGAAGCTGAAACCGCCGCCGAAATAAGTGGGGTCAATACTACAGCCAACAAACTGGGCGCTTATGTAAGCAGCGCTTTTTTTCTAGGTTTGTTTGGAGCTATAGAGGCTTACTGGATTACCTATATAACCCCTTCCGATGTTTTCAACATTCAAAAAACAGTTCAGATGGTAATCATGACACTATTGGGAGGTATGGGGACATTTTTGGGGCCGGTGATAGGAGCGACTTTTCTGACTCTGATTTCCGAGTCGCTGGGCGCGCGATTTGTCGAATACTACCTCATTATGATTGGCGGGATCATAATTGTGGCTATTTTGATAATGCCCAACGGAATAATTGGGAGCTTGAAGATACGCAAGAAATTAAGGTTTATTTAATCTATGCAATAAATACAATAGCTTATTCGGGCACAAAATGACTGGTTTGGAATGCAGGAAAGTAAGTATGAAATTTGGGGCCCTTGCCGCGGTCCAGATGGTGAGTTTTTCCCTGAATCCTGGTGAGATTCTGGGAATGATAGGACCCAACGGGGCTGGAAAAACTACTCTTCTCAATTGTGTAATTGGTATCCATAAACCTACTTCTGGGAGAATTTTCCTCAATCAAATCGACATAACTGGCATGAAACCCCATAAAATTTGCCGCATGGGTTTAGCAAAAACATCCCAAATTATGGAGCCATTTATGGCGATGACCGTATTTGAAAACGTTCTCGTGGGCGCCTTGCATGGTGGTCGGATGAGAATGCGCCTAGCAACTGAAAAAACGGAGAAGGTCATAGAGCTAGTAGGACTTAAACAATACGCTTACAAGCTTTCAGGGTCTATTCCTGTGCCGGCGCGCAGACGGCTCGAACTCGCCAGGGCTTTAGCGAGCGGCGCCAATATCCTTCTTCTTGACGAAAACATGGCAGGCTTAAACCCTCATGAAATCGATGAAGCGCTTGAGATTCTAAAAAAGATCCGAAACTCAGGAAAATCTCTAATAGTTATAGAACATATCATGAGGGTTGTAATGGGTATTTCAGATCGAATCATCGTATTAAATTACGGCTCCAAAATTGCTGAGGGTTTTCCAGAAGAAGTTGTAAATGATGAATCGGTAATAAAAGCGTACCTGGGAGATAAGCTTACATCTCTTAAAGTAGCTTGAGAACAAATAAAATGAACGAACCCCTTCTAAAAGTAGAAAAAATTGATGTTTCGTATCGCGATGTTCAGGTTCTTCATGAAATTGATCTAGAGGTTTATCCATCTGAGATTGTTACTGTAATAGGCCCTAACGGGGCTGGGAAAAGCACTTTGCTTAGTGCAATAATGGGTTTTGAAACCCCCAACAACGGCTCAATAACTTTTAATGGGAAGAAAATAACCGGGACCCCACCGGAAGAAACAGTAAAATTGGGTATGACTATAGTACCGGAGGGGGCCCGGGTCTTCACGGAGATGACAGTTCTGGACAATCTGAAAATGGGTTCATACATAAAATCATCACGTGTTCATCGAAAATCATCATTTGAAATGGTTTTCAATTTCTTTCCCCGTTTACATGAAAGAATAAAGCAGAAAGGCGGCACCTTGAGTGGAGGTGAACGCCAGATGCTGGCAATAGGAAGGGCGTTAATGTCCAGACCCTCTTTGTTGCTCCTGGATGAACCTTCTCTTGGATTGGCCCCATTGCTTGTTACTAAAGTATTCGAAACCATAGTTGAAATCGCAACGACTGGTTTAACTGTGTTGTTAGTTGAGCAGAATGTTCATTTTTCCCTGGAAATTTCCAAAAGAGCATACGTGCTTGAGAACGGACGGATTGTAAAACACGGCTTTTCTGAAGAGCTTATGAACAACGATTATATTAAAAAATCCTATCTGGCGCTCTAGAAAATTTGCCTCGAGGTTTCCCATTATGAATCAAGAAAACCCACAGGATGAACTAGCTGATCTGGAAATTTCTTTCACATTGAATGACTCTCAAGTTCGTGTTTCGATAAAACCATGGGAAACTGCCTTAGAAACTCTTCGAAACAAATTCGGGCTTACGGGAGTAAAAGAAGGCTGTGGAATTGGTGAATGTGGGGCCTGCACAATAGTCATGGACGGAAAAGCCGTTAATGGATGTCTAATATTGGCGGCTCAACTCGATGGGCGAACAGTCGAAACAGTCGAAGGTCTGTCTTCGAATGGGACCATGAACTACCTACAAAAAGCCTTTCTGGATAAAGGCGGTGTGCAATGCGGTTTTTGTACTCCAGGAATGCTGATGTCAGCCAAGGCCTTGCTGGATGAATGCGATCAGCCATCGAAAAAAGTAATCACAAACGCTTTATCAGGCAATTTATGTCGGTGCGCTGGTTACGTTCAAATAGTCGATGCGGTGGAAGAGGCGGCGCTAATAAAGTCAAAAGACGCAGAGGACCAAGCTGTCAATAGATGAGAATTAATTTCAAATACTTAAGACCACATTCTCTGAATGAGTGTTTGGCGGTTCTTGCTACACATGGGGACGAGTCTGCGATATTGGCCGGTGGCACTGATCTGATGATTTCTCTCAGAAGTGGTTCACGGACACCTAAGTTTGTCCTGGATATTTCGAGACTAAGTGAAATTCGCTCTGTTGAACAACACGCCGAAGTCATCAAGATAGGAGCCATTCTGACATATTCAGAATTGATCGCTCATCCTTTAATAGTCAAGACTTTTCCAGCTCTTAGCGCCGCAATGAGCTGCGTAGGGAGCCTTCAAATCAGAAACGTCGGGACTTTGGGAGGCAATATAGCGAACTCTTCGCCTGCTGCGGATAGTATTCCCCCAATGATGATCCACGACGCTCAGGTCATGATTCAAAAAGTTAATTCTGTCAGAATAGAAAAGCTGGAGAAACTCATTGTGGGGCCATCTTCAAACACTTTAGAGCCTGATGAATTGATTACCGGGATAATCTTGAAGCCCGTTGAAAGCGCTTATAAACAAAGTTACCGGCGTATAGCCCGACGCAAGAGCCTTTCCATAGCAAGAGTCAATATGGCGGTATCAGCAAAATTGGATGCCAATGGACTCATAGAGGACGTTAGAATTTCGGTGGGTTCCGTGGCCCCAACTCCGCTGCGAATTAAAAAAATTGAAGATTCTCTAATAGGACTGAAACCTGAATCCAAATTTATTCAGGAAACTGGTGAGTTGGTTGCCCGTCACATTGTGGACCTTGTTGGAGTTCGCCATTCCACTGAGTATAAACGGCCGGCTATAGCGGGCCTGGCTATAAAATGCTTAGAGGACGTGTTCATTGACTGACACAAACTTTAGCCAAAGCTCTTCATCAATCGGATTGAATATTTCGCGTGTCGGAGCGGAAGAAAAGCTTCAGGGTAAAGCGCTATTTGCAAACGATGTCGTTTTGAAAAACGCCCTATGCCTGAAAGCCCTAAGAAGTGAACTGCCTCACGCTGTAATTGAATCAATAGAAGTTCAAAGGGCTATAAATTCGCCCGGATGTGTAGCCGTTTTCACAGGTAGAGATATACCTGGAAAAAACAGGTATGGCCTCATCAACAAAGACCAACCACTTCTTGCTGATACTAAAGTTAGATTTGTCGGTGATCCAGTCGCTCTGGTGGCCGCAGTCTCCGAGGACGCGGCGCAGACCGCCCTCTCCAAAATCAAGGTCGAATACAAGGAATTAGCCGCTGTTTTTGATCCGGAAGAAGCGCTTGCGCCAGGCGCTCCATTGATCCATGAAAAAGGCAATCTTTTGGGGAAACGATTAATAAAGAAAGGTGTCCCTGATTTGGCGTTTCAAAAAGCGGATATAGTCATTGAACGGAAGTACCAGACGACGTTCGTCGAACACGCTTATCTTGAACCGGACGCCGGAGCCGCATTTGTAGACCAAAGTGGGCGAATAACAATATATGCGTCTACTCAAAACCCCCATTATGACCAGGTTGATGTGGCTAAGCTGTTAGGACTTCCCGAAAACATGGTTCGAATCATTCAAACAGCAACAGGCGGAGGCTTTGGATCAAAACTTGACATCAATACACAGGGGTTCCTCGGGCTGGCGGCTTATCTTTTGAAAAGACCCGTCAAAATGACCTATAGCCGTGAAGAGGCTTTCCTTTGCACATCCAAAAGACACCCATTAAAGATAGTGTACAAATCAGCGGCCAATAAAGATGGGAGACTACTGGCGATAGATGTCAAAATAATTGGCGATACGGGCGCTTACGCGTCCTACGGACTTGCTGTTGTGACTCGTTCCGCAGTTCACGCGACTGGTCCGTATGAGGTCCCAAATGTCCACGTCGAGTCTGTTTTCGCGTATACCAACAATTCTATTGCAGGCGCAATGAGAGGTTTTGGTGTGCCTCAGATGGCTTTTGCGCATGAGTCGCAAATGGACTTACTTGCTGAAGCATTGGCTGTCAGCCCACTTGAAATAAGGGCTAGGAATATTCTAAGATTGGGGTCAACTACCGCTACCAAACAGACGCTTACGGCCAGTGTTGGAATAGGGGCGTGCATTGAAGCTATAGCTCCACATTACGAACAAATTAAAAAATCCATTGAGCTAACAAAAACGAAAAATCTCCGCGGGGTAGGATTGGGTTGCATGATGTACGGTATAGGCAATACAGGTGTCCAAAACCCGTCTACCGCGCAAGTCGAATTACAACCTGACGGTACGATAACATTGTTCAGTGGAGCGGCTGATATAGGGCAAGGCTCCTCCACCGTTTTAACTCAAATTGCAGCCACTGAACTTGGTCTGGACTCGAACAAAATCGACCTTGTAACTGCCGATACCGGAATGACGACTTCTGCAGGGGCCACATCTGCAAGCAGACAAACCTATATCTCCGGAAATGCCGTATTGGATGCTGTCTCAAAACTCAAGGAAATGCTTCTTACTGAAGCCGCTACCATGCTCAGGACTGGACGAGCCTCCCTGACTTTAAAAAATGGCAGAATCGAAAATATTTCAAACAACGCACTATTTGTCACTCTGGAACAGGTTGTAAGAAAGGCTGTAACGGAGGGAATACCACTAAAATGGCAGGGTTTTTTTGATCCCGATACTACCCCTCTGGACCCTGATACAGGTGAAGGCAATCCTTACGCGACTTTTGCTTTCGCAGCTCAACTTGCAGAAATTGAAATCGATGTTCTCACAGGAGAGGTCACAGTCACAAAAGTTGTTGCGGCTCATGATGTAGGAAAGGCTATAAACCCTGATTGTGTAAAGGGCCAAATTTATGGTGGGGTCGCAATGGGATTAGGTTTTGCCCTAATGGAAGAATTTGCGCCGGGGAAAACAGTCTCCCTTAAAGATTACCATGTGCCTACGTTTTCGGATATGCCCGATGTACATGCCATAATAGTTGAAGACGCTGAACCAACGGGTCCCTACGGAGCAAAGGGAGTGGGTGAACCAGCGTTAATACCTACCGCTCCGGCGATACTTAACGCGATAGCTGACGCTTTGGGATCAAGAATTTATTTTTTGCCGGCCAACCTGGAACGGATCATGAAAGCAATCCATTCAGGGACCTCAAAACCACTTAAAATAAAACTGATGGTGTAAAACAGGATATTACGATCAAGACCAAGGAGTCGTCATTTATGTCTAAAACGCTTATCAAGAACATAGGAACATTGATTTCCGGAAATATCATAAATCCTAAAATAAACGCTGACAGTATATTGATAGCTGACGGGAAAATAAGCGCTATAGGATCGGTTTCGGAGTTAGCTGACGGAGTTGATTTAGTAATAGACGCGAATGGAACAACTGTTGCCCCAGGCCTTATTGATTCACACTGTCACGTGGTCCTTGGTGATTATACTCCTAGACAAAAACAAATGGACTTTATTGAAAGTGAAACTCATGGAGGAGTAACTACAATAATATCAGCCGGTGAAGTCCATTTGCCGGGACGACCAACAGATCCTGCCGGGACCAAGGCCCTGGCTATCCTGGCCGCAAAATCCTTTACAAATTTCCGACCCGGAGGCGCCAAGGTAATTGGAGGTTCGGTAATCCTTGAAAAAGGCCTTGTCGAAAATGATTTTGAAGAAATGGCTCGTGAAGGTGTACGAGTAGTTGGTGAAATAGGGTTGGGCACGGTCAAATTTCCAGTGGATGCCGTGCCAATGGTAAAATGGGCCAGGAAAAACAATATGACGATATTGATGCACACAGGCGGGACCTCAATACCCGGAAGCGACACTGTTACAGCCGAACAAGTCATAGCTACCGACCCAGATGTCGCCTGTCACGTTAATGGCGGTCCTACCGCTATGTCCTCGGGTGAAATCAGAAAACTCATTAATGACACTAAATACGCAATTGAGCTGGTTCACTGTGGTAATCCCAAAGCCCTTCTAGACGCTGTAAATATGGGGCTGGATAGCAAAGCGCTTTCCAGGTTCATTATAGGCAATGACGCTCCTTCAGGCACTGGTGTCATACCACTAGGGATTCTAAGGGTAATTTGCATGGTAGCGTCCCTGACTGCCGTGACACCCGAGCAAGCCATTTGTATGGCTACCGGCAATACTGCAAAAGTGTTCAAGCTTGATACAGGCGTCGTTCAGATAGGGGCGCCCGCTGATCTCATAATGTTGGACAGCCCCATGGGATCAGTTGGGAAGTCCGCTTTAGACGCCATAAAAGTTGGTGATATTCCTGGGGTCTCCATGGTGATGATCGACGGAAAAATCCACGTGAAGACAAGCAGGAATACCCCTCCTGCGGCTAAAAAACCGTCATTCAATTGAAATTGGCATTTAACAACTATGAACGCGGGCATATATGAAAATTGATAGCCTCAAATGTGTGGGATGCGCCGATTGCTTGCCGATTTGTCCTCAATCGGCAATCAAAATCAGGAATAGGAAAGCCGTTATAGACGAAAAATGTTGCGATTGCCGCGCCTGCCTCCGGGTGTGCCAAAACGACGCCATTTGCGCAGAATATATTCCACCGGAACAGTACGTTCAATGCGAGGCCTGCCCAATAAGATGCAAAATAAAAGAAGGTTTTCTAGGCGCCTGTCAAAGATACCAAAACAAAGACGGCGCTCTTGAGCGAACAATCAAACTCAAAAAACTTTCCGATGTAAAGAGCATGGTGGGAGAAGACTGGAGGGAGGAAATCCGCCGTCCCCTTATAACAGCGATTGGGGCTGGCACAACATATCCGGATTGTAAACCTGCGCCACACATCATCCAAAACAAGGTTAATGGAATTGATGTGGTAACAGTCGTCACAGAGGCGCCATTGAGTTACTCAGGTGTAAAGATTAAGGTCGATACGGATAGGATGTTGGGTGAGGAAGGGTCCTCGATCTCTTATCATCGGAAAAAAGTCGGGCATCTAACCACTGAAGAATATGGTTCCAAAATGTTGTCTTTGGGGGGAGTAAACCTTCTTACAGGCCCGGACGGTCTTTTTGTGGCCAGAGTAGTCGCAGACGTAGCGAATCGGAAAAAAATCCGGCTTAAGATTAGAAATGGGGCCGAATTGGATCTTCAGGTTGGTGGTCCGCCGCTAATTAACGGGGAAAAAGATTACTTGATGCGAGTGGGATGTGGGAGCGCGACGCTTGGATTATTCGCCGAAATGTTAAAAAAAGTCGCTGATGAAGTAATAATCCTGGATTCTCATTTGACCGGGTTAATGAGTGAACATACTGCCGGAGTTTATGTTGGAACCGCCCCTTCAGGGGTTAAGCTCAAATTTTCCAGAAGCACGCCCGGTAGATATTTTGGAGATCACGGTAGTGGATGGGGAGGAACGTCAATCATAAATCCGCTGGAAATAATTGAAAGCGTGGATTCCAAAATCGCCAAGCCTGGAATGTTGATTTTGATAACAGAAACAACCGGAAGACAAGCCGCCATGTTTCAATTGACATCAACAGGTTCTCTAAACGAAATAGCAATAACTGTCAAAGCCAAAGAGGCTGTTCAGACTATAGCGGAGACATGTGAAAATTCCCGCGTATCGGCGATTTATTGCGGCGGTTCTGGTGGGAGCGCCCGTGCAGGAGTAACTAAGTACCCGATTAGGTTGACATATGCGATTCATACAAACAAAGCTAAATTAACTGTAGGTGGAGCGCCTACTTTTGTTCTACCGGGAGGCGGAATCAACTTCATGGTCGATGTTGAAAAAGTCGTGCCGGGAGCTTTCAGTTGGACCCCAACTCCTGCTACTATTTGCCCCATTGAGTATACCATGACACTTGAAGACTACATAAAAATGGGAGGGCACAAAGAGGCGATCAAACCTTTTATTAAAGGGGACTAAAGTCTGAACAAATGGGAAGCCGAAATTCTTGTTCTTGGTGATCAGAGCGTTCTTGTCGATTGCGGACCGATGAGGATGATGATTGAGGGTTTTGAAGGGCCTCAGCCGCGTCCGGATTTGTGTGTAAAGGCCGCAAACTTTTCAATAAAAATCTTGGAAGAAGTCGCTGCGGCCAAGGCCCAACTAAGTAAAACGGCAATCACTTCTGACCCTCCATCAGGTGATGGTGTTTCATTCAAAATGTGGCAGGCCACCAGAAGGATTGGCGCTCATGATTTGACACCCATGGCCACAGTCGCAGGAGCGGTTGCAGACGCTACAGCAGATTTCTTGCACGGGTTTGGAATGACCAGATCTATTGTAAATAACGGTGGTGACATTGCAATTCGACTAACAGGCGAAGAATTTGTCAACGTTGGTGTCCGATGTGATATTGACAGGTCTGAAATTTCTCACCGTATATCAGTTTCACAAGCCTCTGGTGTTGGAGGAATTTGTACTAGTGGGCTGGGCGGCCGAAGTTTCACTCGAGGCATAGCGTCCGCTGTTACTGTATTGGGGGTAACGGCGGCGATAGCTGACGCTGCGGCCACGTCGGTAGCCAACGCGACATATATCGATCACCCAAATATCATCCGCATAAATGCTGATGAATTGGACCCACTAACTGATCTCAAAGGTATCAAAATCACATGCGGTGTGGGAGACCTGGAAATGGAATTCATCGATGAGTGTTTTATCAAGGCGCTTAACTATGCGGACACTCTTGTGTATCAGGGAGCAATAGTTGGGGCTGTGGTCTCAATTAAAGGACGGACACGCCTAACTAACGGAATAAAATCTATGATGTTAGCTTAGTTTACGGGGAATGGCATTTTTCTTAAATGAGAGAAGAAGGGGAACTATCATGGAAATCAGGAAAATTTGCACAGTAGTTGAAGAAACTCACACCGAAATGGGAAAAAACGTAACACCTCCATCCAAACGAGCGGCCGCAATAGCAGTCATCAAAAATCCCTTTGCAGGCCGTTACCAGGAGAATCTGTCAGAGTTAATTGAAACAGGCGAAAAATTGGGAGAGCTTCTTGGGAAGAAGGCCCTTGAAGCGCTAGGTATAAATTCTGACAAAGCTGAGAGTTACGGCAAGGGAGCAATCGTTGGTTCTCAAGGTGAACTGGAACACGCTGCCGCCATTTTGCATCCAAAACTGGGCACACCTTTTAGGGAAGCCCTGGGTGGTGGTAAAGCCTTGATCCCATCTGCGAAGAAAATTGGTGGGCCAGGCACGGAACTGGATGTTCCGATTCATTATAAGGACGCCGCTTTTGTAAGGTCACATTTTGACGCGATGCCAATCCGAGTTCAGGACGCTCCTCGTGGTAACGAGATCGTAGTGGCTCTTGTGGTGACCGATTCAGGAAGACCTTTGGCTAGGGTTGGTGGGCTCAAAAAGGAAGAAGCCAAAAAGGAAGACGGCCTGAGATAAGATAAGTAATGTAAAAGCCTCAGATTGGATATGGGTGAAATTCAGAAAGCCTGCGTTCTAATGTTTTCGAAACAAGGTCGCAAAATGCCGGGAATATTTAAAGACTCGATATATCATACGCGAAAATGACACTTCGATACCCTGTAATGCTCTTGAAAAACATAGGATTGACCAAAACCAGCACCAAGGATTTTGTCCCTTCATTTTTGAAATCAGTGATCAAGTAATCTGAAATAATTCCTGGACTGGTAACCGTGCGCCAATCCTCCACAAACTGCTTTCCGTCCCATCCTAAAGCTTCTATGGCAGACCCGGCTTCCGACTGCTTCGTGACGAGAATTTCATTTTGCCCCACTCCCTGTGAATTGCTGATCAATATCCTGCCGGGCATCTCGATGTCTACTGGGGACTGCCCCTGCTTGTACAAACGGATGCGTCTATGCAGGCCATAAAGCTTGTCCAGCTTTGTGGTCACCAAACGGTTGTCTTGGTCAAAGGCCATCAGACGCTGGTCCTGACTGAGC
Organism: Syntrophaceae bacterium; assembly: GCA_014874425.1. Taxonomy (GTDB): domain Bacteria; phylum Desulfobacterota; class Desulfomonilia; order Desulfomonilales; family Desulfomonilaceae; genus CAJBEZ01. The sequence goes on from JACWAG010000493.1 coordinate 21,589, forward strand.
ATTATCCTCAGAAACTGTTTATCAGGCCCGAATCGTCCAGAAGCGTAACTCAAAAGAAATGTTCCGGGCGGTAGATCAATCTCCCCAACTCGTTTTAGCTTACCGTCCTTCAATTCATATCTTTCCATCTTGCCGCTGAACATGCCGGACGAATCAATCCGTTGCCCCACGAGCAATTGTTTTTCCTTACCGTCTACAGGTTCCGAGATCACTTTTAGTATGACGTCCGGAATTTGATCTACTACTTTAAGGTTCATTCCCTTGTATTGGATAATAGCAGATTCGAACCCTGACAATGTTCTATAGCAAAGTATAAGTTCCGCGATCCCACTTCCATCAAGGTCTTTCGCTTCGGCGCTCACGTAGATCGCAGGCGCTTGGGAAAACCGGGTTAGAGGCTTAAGGCCCCTATCTTCAAATCGACTTATCGTGATCCCGTTTTCATCGAGGAACACCACTTCATTCTTGCCATCGCCATCAAGGTCCCCAACAGTCACTGAAGCGATACCCATAGACATCTCTGGACTTCGCCATGGGGCCAAAGATTGGCTGGAACGTCCAGGTAAGCTCACCAAGGCGGGGTTACGGCTAGGTAAAGTAGCCGCCGGTGACATACCCTCCGATTTATAAAACTCGAGTTTTGGGACCCCGGTCAGTCTCTTGCTAATCGCAGCGGCAAACATATTCAGAGCGCTAGGTAACGCGTGAATATTATCAACCCTGATATCAGTGCTTACAGTAGGTTTATTTGCCGCAACGTTCCACATGAGGCCCCGCATCCTGTATTGGTTGTCTTCACGAGACAGGAAGCCGAAAATAGCCATTTCTGCGCCGACTTTCTGGGCCAGTTTAACTGCTTCCTTGTCGTCCTTGAAAGGGACCTTGTCCTTCATGAATTTTTCGAGTGCGCTATCAGGTATAACAATTACCGTGTTCCCCATACTGTTTACTGTAGACTTGACAGTGTCGGTGGCATGATCAGAGAACGATTTCAGCTCATCATCCGAGACGCCAGACAATAAGCTGAACGGTAAGGTAACAACTTTTAGTGGTTGATGGTTTTTTTCCGACCCGTCTACGCTACCTGCAAAGGTAGAAATAGCGAGAACCAGAAGAACCCCGAAAATGATTCGGCTGCCTGTGGCTGGAGTCATCAATTGAACTATGTTATTGACCAAAAAAAATACCAACTGACATTGCAGTTGGCGTAGGAGGAAAAGATTATTTTCTTGACCTTTCCTTAAGCAACTGCCGTGCCAAAGTTTGACTTAAATTTAATATTAACTAGATCATGATTCATATTATACGTTTAGCTGCATTTTTGTTCAATAGTTTTATGTCTGGCCAATAGCCTTAAATCCAGGGCCATGTTCAAAAATTTGAACACAAAAGGTCTCAATATCGTAACATGTTAATATGACAACGCTTATACATGTCCAAAAAACAAGCGGGACCTGCCGAAAATTTGAACGCGCGAGTAATTTCTTGGCGCCTTTTTGTCACTGGAATTTCGGTCTCAGAAGAGTTTTTAGTCAAAACGCGGATCACATGAACCTCAACACTTTGATTAAAAAGACTTTTATTAGTAACGCGCCCGATAGCGCTAAATCATACGAAAATAGTTCTTAACCATTTCGAAATTTGCTTTAACATTTGCGATCCCTTGTATCGCTGGGCCATGACCAGGCAAAATAAGGTCAATCTTGAGCTTTGATAGTTTCTCAACACTTTGTTTGAGCTGTTGGCCGTTGCCACCCGGCAGGTCAACCCGTCCGATGCTGCCTCGAAAAATTACATCCCCACAAATCAATGTTCTATTTCTAGGCCAATAGAGGCACAAACTGCCGGGGCTATGCCCTGGGGCAAGCAACACCTCAAATTCGTGTTTCCCCAGTTTTAGGCCGCCTTCCTTCAAATAGAAGCTTATCGGAAATTTGGGCGCGTCTTTATCCTGAGAAGCGTACCACCTGGATCCCTCGTCGACCATGAACTTTTCTTCTTCTTTAGAAAGCGCCACCTTTACATTTGAACCTGCAAACCGAAGTGATCCGGTAAAATGATCGGGATGACAGTGTGTTCCTATTACAACCTGAATCCTGTTTGGGTCAAACCCATCTTCTCGCATCCGATCAAAGAGATTATCAACACGCAGCTCAAGACCAGGGTCAATCAAGACAGGGACCTTGCCGTCGATCACGTAGCTGTTGCAATTATTTTCCTTAGGATTATTCCAGAGATATATGAAAAAATTGTCGGCTATTTTCATTGCGCGCAACCCTTGCAAATCATGGAATCTCCCTTTTTGACCATCCTTGAAATCATGGTTTGTTCGCCGCAAATCGCACAAGGTAATGTTTCGACGATTTGAGCATAAGCTGGTGGTTCCATAGCAATTTCTTTTACGTCAAAGAATTTAGTCGGTTCCGATATAAGGGCTGCGGTGAATTCATCCCTGAGTTCTTGCATTTTCCTTTTGTCGTCATCAGTCGCGCTGCCTGCTTCTATCTTCTTTTTCAAATTGCGTGTAATTTCCTTTTCTGAAGACGGTTGACGAAAAGAGGCCCTCACCGCTTTGCCTTTTTCCCGATCATAGAAAGTGAAAACCTGTTTGCCCCAATCCCGAAATATGAGATTGCCCTTACCGAAAGTGCAACCTATAAGCGCCTGAACAGCGTCAACTGAACATGAATTGTTCTCTACGATACATACAAGTTCTTCATCCTCGGACCCCGAAGATTTCAACAATCCTGAAGACGCTTTAACCGCTGCATAACCAATTGCAAGTCCAGGGCACACATGCCCGTGAAATGTAGCGCATTTTTGGAAGTCATCCGGATAATTAGTCATTGAGTTCATTTTCATGCTCCTTTGATTCAATTAGTTCCACGAGATGTTTAAGAATTCTGGCTGTTGCGCCCCAGATGTTGTGACCCTCCCATAAATAGGATGTCATCTTCACTGGTTCTCCACGAAAAATCCACGTGTCTTCTCGTGTTTTGGAAGGATCAAAAAAAATATCAAGGGGAGGATCGACAATTCCGGCAATCTCACGCGGGCTGACACGGTACTCATAAGGGTGAGGAATTACACCCACGAACGGAACAACATGAAAACGAGTGGCGACCGTATAAAAATCGTCGAGTTCTGCGAGCACCTTCACATCAGTAGGCAATATTCCGACTTCTTCCAGTGTTTCCCGAAGTGCGCATGATTTAAGGTCCGGATCGGTAAGATCAAGTTTACCGCCGGGGAAAGAAATCTCACCCCTATGATGTTCGACCATGTCGGATCTCTTTGTTAGCAGCACATGCAAGGCGCCATTTTTCTGAAATATAGGAACCAGGACCGCTGCAGTTACTAGTCCATCTACTGGGAGACTTATCTTCGGGTACCGTCGTCTGGCCGATACAAGCCGCTCTTCAAATGTGACAAGGTCGTTAAATATATGATTGTGGGCTTTTGACAAGGCAATAACCTGCCGAGATCATTGGAATAGTAGTTCCAGGATTAAAAGTGGGGCAAAACGCGTACTAGCGAAAACGTCAGTCTGTCTTCGCGAGGACTAACTTTTTCTACTTTGGCCACTGCCCGGTCGTACGGATTCAGAGACACCCCTGGAGGGGTGTGCAACACTGTGTTGCATCCTAAAGACTCGATCTGTGCCAAATAGAACCTTGGGAAACGCTGGAGAACGATAACTTCGAATTCATCGCCCCTTCTCTGTTCCATATATTTTAAAAGATAGTACCGGTGTCGCTCCCGTTCAACAAGTGAAGCTCTTTCCAATCTATATGAGATCTCGGAGAGAAGTCTATCCAGAGTGTCAGCGTCAATTGGTCGTTCGCGCTCATCAATCGCAGTCTGAAGTTGTCGCTGGGTCAGCAGGTCGGTATACCTCCTGAGTGGTGAAGTCGCTGTGGTGTAGACATTCAACCCAAGTGTAGAATGAGGTTCAGGGTATAGTCCAAGGTTTCCCCGGGCCAGCACTTTTTTGCATCTGTAAGATAACACTGGATCATAATGAGATCCCAATTCGATCTTTTCCAATGGGGGTGGCTGGCTACGGTAAATGCACGGAATACATTTGTCTTTGAGCGTACTTGCGAACAGGTTATTGGCTAGTATCATGAATTCCGAAACGAGGACCTGAGAACTTGTTTCGCGTTCCCTAACAGTAACCTCAATTGATTTGTCCTCGTTAACCTTTATGTTAAGTTCGGGGTCCTTGAAAATTATGGCGCCTGATGACACTCTCTTTTCCCGTAAAGCCCGCGCGACTTGGTACATCCGCTTCTCGACAGAGCCAGCATCCAAGACGCGTTGGTCGGTTTCTTCGTAAGAAAGCCTATCGGTAACTCTGATGAGCGAACGGACTATACGGTAACCAATTATCCGGAAATTACGATCGAATGTCGCTACTGCGCTAATGCAGGGACGAAGCTCACCTTTAACGAGACTTGCAGCCTCTTCCGAGAGGACAGTCGGCATCATCGGCAACACAAGGTCAGCCATATAAATTGAGACTGCCCGTTCACGGATCTCTTTATCGAGCGGGCAATCATGATCCACATAGTACGCCGCTTCAGTAATATGGATACCTACGATGGTGTTTTCCCCACTGAAACTAATCGATAACGCGTCATCTATGTCACGGGTGCTGGCTGAATCAATGGTTATCACATGGCGCTCAAATAGTTCTCTGGGAGAGTCGTCTAAAGTCTTAGACGCAGCTTGTCGCGCCTGATCTAAGGCCGAGGATGAAAACTCGGTTGGGACCTGTTCAGTCCTCAATCTAATGTTTTCATCTTCAGACCATATGCCCAATTTAATTAGGACTTTAAGAGGGTCCCATACAGGATTAAGCGCCGCGCGCGAAAATATTTCCTTGACCTTCTTGTGGGTGGACCAGTCCGTTCCTAGTAAGGCGGCCTCTTCCAGTAAGGTTTCCAATCCAGCGGGAGCTTCGGCCCTGTCGATATTTTCCCCATTTTTCAGTTTTGATAGATATTCAGAACATCTCGACAAAAATTCAACACGTTCAATCTCTTTACGCCGACGGTTTTTTTCCTGTTCCACTTTTTCCGGGGTCGCGACTTCAATTGATTCAAGCCGGATTTTAAAGTACAAGCGACTTTCAATAATGGCTCTAATTAAAGCCGCCCTGGACTCCAGGCTGTCATCTGAGCAAAACACCAGTTGGCTAAGATCCTGAACACTGATCTGGTTTGTCTCAGGACCAACAATCTCCCATAATTCTTTCAGATCTATTGTCTTTTTGGTTTCGTCACGTTTGACACATAATTCTTTAAGACGGTGTGTCTGTTCATCTCTTGACGCGTGCACCGGGAAATCTGGAACCTTACCACCAATAAGAGCGCGGTTAACAGATATGTTGGACTCCTTGCCCTGATCATTGAGCACACGTAGACGGCGATCATCGACATCTAGAACTATGGCGCAAGATATACGGGAATCGTCGTAGTAGTCGATTATGTCATTTTTTTGAAAGGTCATCCAAGCCTCTGAACCCTCAGATATAAGCCAAAAAGCTCCCAAATGATAGAACAAAAAAATAGTCTATAGTGTGTCTACCCCTCGGGAGCGCTTCGAATTATTGATGCAATATTGGCCAATTATGTGTTAAATGAGAGCTAATAATTCGAACGACCCTGGTATTAGTCGACAAAAGAAAGGCGTCCAAGGCATTGAAGACCCATATTCAGGCTATTTTTCAGGAAAGCGCGCGTGTAAGAGACGCGTTTCTGGCTGAAGGTGTTGAAACCTTGATAGAAGTTGTAAATCAACTGGTTGAAGTAATAAAAAAAGGCGACAAAGTCTTGTTGTTCGGTAACGGTGGGTCCGCGGCGGACGCTCAACATATCGCGGCGGAATTCGTAAACCGCTATCGGATTGAACGGAGGCCCTTATCCGCTTTGGCTTTGACGACAGACACGTCTATACTGACCGCTATCGGGAACGACTACGATTTTGACGACATATTCTCAAAACAATTGCAAGCCCTGGGCCGGAAAGGCGACGCTGCAATTGGTATAAGCACTTCAGGAAAATCAATCAATGTAAATAAGGGGCTTCAAATCGCGCGTGAGATAGGCATTTTAACCATAGGCCTTGGAGGCGCTCCTGATAGTCCAATGAAAGATTGTTGTGACTATTACCTGGCCGTATATGATTCGACAACACCCCGAGTCCAGGAAACACACTCGATCATAGGCCACACGATTATCGAAATGCTTGATATGAGGCTTTTCGGCTAGGTATAAAAGACGATACGGCAATAATAATGTTTTATACAGGATGTTAGAAAATGAGTGACCTAAAAGAAAAACTCCGCTTGAGTCCACAGGATTTAACATGGATCGCGCCTCCCGAAGGTTTAATTTCGGGGACAACAGCTTCAATTGAAGCGGCTGAGGACATCGTCGGGCAGGATAGGGCCGTAAAGGCCATCAAGCGTGGCCTTGCAATGAAAAGCCACGGTTACAACATTTTTGTTTCCGGCACCAACGGAACAGGTCGAACTGCGACAGTTAAAAAACTCCTTGAAGAATTTAATGTCGGCGGTTCTGTTCCGGATGATCTGTGTTACGTGAACAACTTCAAGGATCCCGATCAACCGAGACTCATTGCATTACCCGCTGGACAAGGATCCGTATTTCGCGATCAGGTCAATGACCTCATTAATTCCCTGAAGAAGAAAATTCCTGCGATTTTTGAGAGTGAAGAATTTCAAACAGCGCGCAATGAAATTGTTAACCGACACATGGGAGCGCAAAAGGCTTTATTCAAGAATTTTGAGAATAAAGTAACTTCCCAAAATTTCATGATGGTACAGGTTCAGGTCGGCCCGTTCACCCGTCCGGATCTTGCGCCTGTAATTGTTGGCAACCCGATGAAAATCGAACAACTCGAAGCGCTGGTGGATGAAGGAAAATTTTCGGCGGACGAACTGGCTAAGATCAAAGCGATGTACAAAGAATTGTCCCAGGAGATGGAAAAAATATTTAAAGAAGCGCGGGACATAGACAAGACAATTCAGGAGGATTTGGAAAAACTCGGTAAAGAATGGATTGAACCGTTGTTGAGGGATTCATTTTCCCAAGTTCGTGAAAGTTTCGCCACAGAAGCTGCTAAAACCTATTTTGATGAAGTAGAATCCGACATAGTGGCCCACCTGGAACGATTTCGTCCAAGGCTCGTGCCTCCGCCTTCAGGGACGGAAGGCGCTGGGCCGCCAATGCTGATGCCTCCAGACCCATCGCAATTCAAATATTACGAAGTGAATTTGCTCATTGATAACTCTGAGACCACAAAGCCGCCGGTAGTAATCGAGACAACACCGATCTACCGAAACCTTTTTGGGACAATAGAGCGCATCGTAGATCAGGGTGGGGTTTGGTATTCTGATTACCGCCACATCAAATCCGGTAGTCTGCTTAAGGCGAATGGTGGTTTCCTGGTGCTTAATTCAAGAGATCTGGTCATGGAGCCCGGTAGCTGGCCGACGCTAAAAAGGAATCTTCGAAACCACGTCACGGAAATCCAGGCCGAACCTTTTGGTTGGCTATTTAATAGCGCCCTTAAACCAGAAAAGGTCCCAATTAAACTTAAAGTCATAATGATTGGTGATGCGGAGGTTTATGATCTATTGCACTGGTACGATGAAGATTTTCGTAAGATTTTCAAGGTGAAGGCTGATTTTGACACAAGCATGAGCAACACGAATGAAAATCGAAATAAGATTATTGGTTTCATAGCACGGATCAGCGCAGAGGAAAACCTGCTCCCCAGTGATCCTGGCGGAGTGGAAGCGCTTGCTCGTCTTGCTATTCGATGGGCCGGCCACAAGAAAAAAATCACTGCGCAGCTTGAACGTATTGGGGATGTGCTAAGAGAAGCGGACCTTGTTGCTCGTGAGGACGGTTCGGACATAATTCAAGCGCGTCATGTGGAGACTGCAAACGCGGATCGGATCGAACGCGTGAATATGTATGAAGATAAAATACAAGAATATATCGAAGACGGCGTCATAATGATCGATACTGACGGGGCAAAGGTGGGGCAAATAAACGGTTTGAGCGTTTATTCACTGCCTGAAATCTCTTTTGGCAAACCGTCGCGCATTACAGTTAAGACCAGCATGGGCAAGTCTGGTATTATAAGTATTGAAAAGGAGGCCGAGCTTTCAGGTTCAAGCTATGACAAAGGCGTATTGATTTTCACAGGCTTTCTTCGTGATCGGTTTGCCCAGGACAAGCCTCTCAACCTGACAGCGAGCATAACATTTGAGCAGTCATATTCGGGTGTGGATGGAGACTCGGCATCCTCCACCGAACTATATGCTTTAATGAGTTCCCTGTCCGGCATCCCGATTGATCAGGGTATAGCTGTAACAGGTAGTGTAAACCAGAACGGAGAAGTTCAGGCTATAGGTGGCGTAAACCAAAAGATTGAGGGTTTTTTCAGGGTTTGTAAAGCGATGGGGTTGACTGGCCGTCAGGGAGTCATGATCCCCAAAACCAATGTTGGGGATCTTGCATTGAATTCAGAAGTTGTTGAAGCTGTCAAAGAGAACAAGTTCCATATTTGGCAGGTTGACCATGTCGATCTCGGCATAGAGGTGCTTACTGGTATATCCGCTGGCGCCAGGGATGAAGACGGCGCCTACCCGGAAGGAACAATCAATTTCCTTGTCAATCAGAAACTGGAAGACCTGGCTAGGGGCATAAAGGAATTTGAAGACAGCGAAGAACCGGAACCGGAAGAAGAGAAACCGGAAAAAGATCACAGTTCGGTTGAACAATGAACCAAATGTCGCCATCCGGGGCCATACATAACATTTTTTATTAGTAATATCCTGCGATTGCAAAAGGCAGGCGGTTTATATCCAAAGCGCGCGATGTGCGCCGCCTGCTCCTCTTTCAAAATTAACCCCCGAATTGAAACCTTTTTCGATTATAGGCATCAAATAAGTTGTGGCCAATTAATTACGGGGAGGTCAATATGAATTATTGGGCTGAATCTGATGAATTAAAAATATACTTGCAAGAGATAGAGCGTTATCCTCTTCTTAACCGAGAACAGGAGATCGAATTGGCTAATAGATTTAGGGATAGCCAAGACGCTCAGGCGGTCAATGATCTGATAACATCTAACCTGCGCTTCGTTATAAAAGTGGCGTTAGGTTACCGCAACTATGGAATCAAGATAATGGACCTGGTTCAGGAGGGTAACATCGGACTGATCAAAGCAGTTGAAAAGTTCGACCCCGATAAGGGTTACCGTCTGATATCCTATGCGGTGTGGTGGATTAAGGCTTACATTCAAAACCACATAATCAGATCATGGTCCATGGTAAAAATGGGCACGACCCAGGCTCAGAGAAAATTGTTCTACCGAGTCGGCGACCTTCCCGAGGCCACTGATTTTGACATTCATCGTGATAACGTGTCCAAACTGGCCGGCCGAATCAATGTGACAGAGGATGAAGTAGTAGATATGGCGGCCAGGTTAAAAGCTAGAGACCTTTCGCTGGATGAACTCTTGGGTGATAGTTCAAGAGATTCTTTTGCAGACACTCTTAGAGATGACACTGCGGATCAGGAACGCGATCTGGCAAAGAAGCAGGAGCTTGAAAACTTGAAACGATGGGTAGATAAAGCTGTAGAAAAACTCAACCCACGTGAAAAATATATAGTTGAAAAAAGAATACTCTCCGATGAACCCGAGACCTTGAAAGAACTGGGGAAACACTTTGGAGTGACCAGGGAGCGGGCGAGGCAGATCGAGCGGGCAGCGCTACAGAAATTGAGAGGAAACTATCAGTCGTCGGAATTGGTAGCTGCTTGATTGGCAAATCTAAAGGGACAATGTAATGAAAAGGGTCGACGAATGTCTGTCGATCCTTTTTTAATTTGATGTCACAGTTCTAAAACTAATCCAGCATAGCACGGATTCGATGGTGGAAGATCCGGATATCCCTAATCCCTGTATGATGGCTGTTGGATAGGCTCGTACTTGTTTATTTTGGGGCTGAAAGGGCTTTCCTTGCCGTCTTTGGTCACAAAGTGAGCGTCCATTAAAGAGGAGCACCCATTTAGGAAAACTGTCAAAGCTACAATTAGTATAATCAAGTAATTCATCGATAACCTGAGTATGCGTCTTGATTGAAATTAATGTCGCAATTATATCATCAGGAATCTGAATTGGCAATTTTGCCGCCAAATCCAAGCTTATACAAGCTTTCGATAGATTCTTCGTAAAGTTGACTAATTGGGTTAAGTTTTAAAAAGGTCTTTGGCTAACGGGCGACGTATCCCCCCCTTTTACAGGATCGTTCATCTAAAGGTGATCCTAAAGGTTGTCACCCGTTTTGCCAAAGAAGTTACGAAATCTTATGAGAAACGATTTCGTTAACTGTGAAAGAGTGAGTCGGCTTGACCGTCACTGTGGCAGAAAGCAAGGTACAAACATACCTTAAGCCAAATCCTACCGCTAATCCCCCCATTCAAATAAACTGATTTCGAAGCTAAGATTTCGTGTGAGGCCGTAATCACATAAGGAAGGTTTCCGTGAATCTCTCTCGCAGGACATCAAACCGAGCTACCGTTATTGGCTTGAACTCTAGTCTGGATAAAGACATGGTTTCTTTTTGTTTCACGGATTTTTTCCTTCCTTTAACTGAACTGAAATGAGACGTATTTGATAATCCTATGGGACTATCTGCACAGAAAATGCCTTTATCTGACTAAACCCCCCGAGATCAGTCTTGTTCTCGGTTTCAAGAGTAAATATAATAGGCAAAAAACGATTGCAAGCTTTTTTTGCTTAAAAACCCACTTTTTTTTAATAAGGGCTTATTTGCTGTAGATGTGCTGAAAGCATCAAACATATAAAGCGGTTATCGATGCAGAGATCCTATTTGAAGAAAAATCGTAAACGACGTTTAGTTTTTTGAGGTTTTCGCGGAGATAAGTTCCAGTCTGCGATTTCTCCATTTACCACGGCTCGGGGCCATTCCCATGTCATTTTGTCGGCCCTGTCTTTTCCCACGATAGATGCGACTAATTGGAGCGCGTTTGACATCAGGGGAGGCCGTTCAGTAGGCGAATGCGCGTCGGTTGCCAATATGTGCGCCAAATCATGTTCCAGTAAATATTTCGCCGTAGTCAGCGCAGAAAGTCCCGCGTCACCGGTTATGCTGTCCGCTGTAATTTGAACCAAGAACTCTCCAGGTTTAAATAGAGTAAGCAGCTCATAAATAATTTCCGGGCGGCGCTGAATTTCGATGTTTTTCTCAGGGTGGGCAAGTACTATTCTTTTTCCCGAATTAAGTAGCATGCGGACAAAGTTTTCAAAACCAGCAGGCGCCTGCATGGCAGGTAGTTCAAGAAGGACGTAACGTCCTTCATTGATTGTCAGAATTGTTCCTTTTGAGAGGCATCCAAGAAGGTCGGCTGTTAGTCGAGCTTCCATTCCGGGGAAAATCGTCAGACTTATATTTTGAGCGACCAATTCCTGGTTAAGTTCGCGCACGACTTCTCTGACACGATTGATATCACTGAAGAACTGTCCACTACCGTAATGAGGTGTAGCGACAATGCCAGAAAACCCCTGTTCAACCGCTATACGAGCCATTTCCAGGGCTTCATTCAAATCTCTCGCGCCATCATCGATCCCAGGGAGTATATGATTGTGCAAATCGATCATTTTAGCGTTACTATGTTTGCAACAATTTTCTATCCTACCCAATCTAACCCCCATAACAGACAAATTCAAGAAGGAGAAAAATATTACGATCAATCTCTCCAACATTCGTTGTCATTAAAAGGCGCTCTCCAGAAGGCTCACAAAGACTGATTCTTCTATATTCGACGCAGACACCGTAAAGCGACTTCAAAGCTTTGCAAAGGTCAGGCCTGAAGACAGAATTGGAGAACAACCTGTTCGATTTATCCAAGATAGTGAGACAGGCTGCTGACATAAGTCGCCATGGCGGAACACCAACCTTGAAAAGAAGGGCCTTAAGATAAAAATGGGACTCAATCTCGAGGATGGCTGCCTGGTATTGGGAAAGGAAAGCGAACTGTTCGAGGTGTTGATAAATTTGATCAAGAACGCTGCCAGGCCATGCCGGATATTGGCAACATGTCGAAGTCCAGAGAGATGTTTTTTGAGAATCGTTTATGACATGAATTGAGACTTATAAAAATCATGGCTCATGATGTAATTGGAACAAGCCCTGCGTCTACTAGTCAATCCGTTAATAAATATGATAAAGAATTGATTAACATGGCGCTGAGAAAAGAGGGAGCGCCGATATTAATAATTCCCCGGGTAAATGAAAGTTTCACGGTGGCGTCAAATGTCATGAAATAGGGGAGAATTTATTTTGAATACAGCCCTATGGCCATTAGCAATTTATTTTTTTGCCGCAATCGCGCTTGTAATAATAATGATAGGACTTTCGTATCTTCTTGGGGAAAGCCATAAAGAGAGGACTACGGGCGATCCCTATGAGTCCGGGATGGTTGTGACCGGCTCAGCGCATGTTCGTTTTAACGCTCCATTCTATCTGATAGCCGTTTTCTTTGTGATTTTCGATCTCGAAACTCTTTTCATAATTTCATGGGCGGTTGCTGTTCGTGACTTGGGCTGGACCGGCTACATCGAAATATTTGTGTTTATTGCGGTTCTTTTTATTTCACTGATATACCTATGGCGTATCGGCGCTTTGGAGTTGCGTGGAAGGGACACAACCATCCTACGTAAAGCATCCGGCTTGTTGGGAAACACTGAAACATGGAACTAACCTCGGGTGGACAAGTTAATTTTTGTAAGGGCTAAGATTCAGGGGGCTAGAGCCATCAGAACAAATTCATGGAGATAAAGCCGACACTATGCGTTGGAGTTTGACAAAACCTCGTTCCGGTTCATTAAGTAGAGATGGCGCCTCGGTCGAAGACGCTGTGCAGTCAAGTGTCATTCTCACAAAAGCTCAAGATTTAATCGCATGGGGCCGTAAATATTCTATCTGGCCTTTCAATTTCGGTTTGTCGTGTTGTTACGTGGAGATGGCGACCGCGTTTACAAGCAAATACGATGTGGCGCGTTTCGGATCAGAGGTCCTTCGCGGGACCCCTCGTGAAGCGGATCTTATGGTTATTGCCGGAACGGTATTCATCAAAATGGCCCCAATAATCAGACGAATGTACCAACAAATGATGGAGCCTCGCTGGGTAATTTCGATGGGATCTTGCGCTAATTCCGGCGGTATGTACGACATTTACAGTGTGGTTCAGGGCGTTGACAAATTTCTGCCGGTTGATGTTTATGTACCGGGTTGTCCGCCCCGCCCTGACGCGTTCCTGGAAGGCTTGACTCTCCTTCAAAGCGCAGTGGGCAACGAACGTCGGCCATTGAGTCGATTTGTAGGCCCTCAAAATGTTATCAGCCCTGAAAAGCCATCTATGCGTGACTTGAAACATGAAGCCAGAAAACTAGTGACAACGCTGCCGTCCCCGGATGAACTCTAGGAGATATTTCCAAAAATCTTATGGATCAAAATACGGACATTCTTCAGCAATTAGGAGTTCGATTCGGAGAAGGGATTTTCACGCCCCAGGCTACCCTTGATGATGTCACAACGGTCTGG
>JACWAG010000494.1 GCA_014874425.1 Syntrophaceae bacterium
ACATTTCCTGTAAGTGAACTCGATTTCCTGAATTTCTTGATGAAGTACGGTTCACCACCATTGCCGCCCTACATAAGACAGGATCCTAGTCTGAACGTCGATGCCAAAAAGCGTTATCAAACTGTCTACGCAAGGGTTCCTGGCTCCATAGCAGCGCCAACGGCGGGCCTCCATTTCACGGATCAAACAATTATTGCCTTGGAGAAGAGAGGAGTGAAGATACTCAGGATTACCTTGCATGTGGGCCCTGGCACATTTGTCCCCATAAGGCGAAAGGATATTAGGCTTCACAAAATGGAGCCTGAATCATATTGCATACCTGATTCCGCCGCTGACTTCCTTGATGAATGTGTGCAGTCCCAGCGGCGAATCATCGCTGTGGGGTCGACTTGTCTTAGGGCGCTGGAAGCGTCTTACAACCCGGATAAGGGCTTCACGAAAGGACTGCAGACTACAGACTTATTCGTCTCACCGGGTTACAAATTCAAAGTCGTAAAGGGAATGGTAACCAATTTTCATCTTCCCGAATCCACACTCCTAACGTTGGTCTGCGCATTCGCGGGAATTGAAACTATATTAAATGCCTATAAGATGGCGATTTTGAATAACTATCGGTTCTATAGCTATGGAGATTCGTGCTTTATTCTTTGATATTATTATGGTTTTAGGCCCCAAAAAAAGGCGGGACCCCCTCCGGGGCATCGGGTAGGACGCTTGGTGAGATTCTACGGAAGGTATATTTGGTAGGACTGATGCAGGTGGGCAACTTCTAGTAAGATATGAATTATTTGTCAAGAGTTTTTTATAAAAAATGGTCATGTCATTGTTAAAACAATGAATAATATGTCATCAACTAAACAAATTGTAAGTTATCTTAGTAAAATCGTTTATGAATCAGACTGGTGAGGCCCTGGCGTGGATAAATTTAAGTGATGCGACAGCTTAGAATCAAAGTTGGCTTTAACGAGATGAAATATCATCCTGGTATTATTTAGTCTTAGGACCAACAAATTGACGAACGGACGCAAATGGATTTGATTAGGGAAGAACTCTTCCAAAAGATGATATTCTCCCACTTTTTGAGAAATTAGGCCGCGTCACTGACTTAGGTAACGATTTCAACTATATGTGAAGCGGCGCTAAAATATTGTAGGCAGGGACTGCTCAGCTAATGCGTTTTAATTTAGGACGATCAAGGCGTCTACAGCGACCGGTAAGTCATCCCGAATGATAAGAGGGTTTATATCAATCTCCTGAATCATTTCGTTCTCCAGACCCAACCGCCCGAGATTGATCAATATTTGCTCCAAGCTGTCCAGGTTTACCGGAGGCATTCCCCTGAATGAACCCAGAAGATTATGGCCTTTTATTTCATGAATCATTTCGATGGCGTCATTTTTCTCCAATGGAGCGACACGAAAAGATACATCATCAAGCGCTTCCGTAAAGATCCCACCTAGGCCAAACATCACACAGGGTCCAAATTGTGGGTCACGTGTCATTCCAACCATAAACTCTCTTTTACCCTTGGCCATCTTTTGAACCAGCGCAGCCCCCTCCCCGAGTTTTGCGATCTGATTCATAATTTGTCTGAATGCTTCGACAGCCTCCTCTTGCGTCTTTATATCCAATCTGATCAAGTCAAGGTCCGTTTTATGGGTAATGTCCGGCGCGCAAGCTTTGACTGCGACTGGAAACCCTAGATCCTCAACCGCGGATTTAAGTTCAGACTCATTCCGCACTAACATTTCTTCAACTACAGGTATGTCGTAACAGGACAGGACGAGCTTGGACTCGTGTTCCGAAAGGGTTTTTCTGCCCTGAGACAAAGCCATTTCTATTACATCCATTTGTCACTCCTTTTCAGATTTCACTATATTTTGATTTAGATAATGATTCAACTATATTGAACCCTGTAAAAAAGTTCTTGATTCCTATCAATTAAACGTTTAGAGGTAAGAATAAGGAACAGCGAAAAGGGGAGTGAATTTATCAAAATTCCTTGTAATTCCTTAAATCGGCGTTTAGAATCAGATTCGTTCTTGAACCCTTGAAAAACAATTATCCCTGGCATAACTGAAATTGACTGGGAGGCGTGTTTACAATACTTGAGAAACGCGTTCGGTCGTCGTAATAAATGTGGCGGCTTTAAATGGGATTAACTTTGAAATCCTGTTTGAATCGCTTTTGTGATATGCAGAGAATTAGCTGTATTTCAAAAAACGGAACCGTTAACATTCAGAATTTATTTTGTTGAAACATGTAACGCCGCGTAGGCGTGAGGAGAGGAACATGCCCAAAAAACCTCCCAGACGGGATCCAATAATAGTTTATAAAAGAGAGGAAAAGGGACTTAAGCCTTTTTTACAGGGAGCCAGAGGCCTTAGATTCGGACCGACTCCTCAGAAACCCAAAAAATTTAAAGAGCCCAAAGTGGTCGTCCCTGAAAAGGTCCGTCAAAATCTAGCCAACCTTGAGGAGATCAATAACTTTCCATCTCCTGAAAGGGAAATTGCCAAAGCCTGCTATTATATGTGTTTTCTAGTCCATGAAACCAAAACGACTACAGATCTTTTCCCGCTAAAACACAATGTGCTTGAAAAGATTTTTAAGAGCGGGCACGGTTGTCTGACTATAAACTATGTGCGTCGCGGAGACAGAGAAGTCTACACACTGTCCCCTGAGGCGAAAAAGAAGTGGGAGAACGAAACTAATTCCAACAAACATCACATCAGGATGTATCTGACGCAAAAATGTAAGATTGACTACGAGGAAGGATACTTCGATCTTTACCACTTCCACATTGTTATGGAACCTTTCAGATTTACCTTTTATCTTCCAATTCATCAGGCGCCCTGGATTGACAAGAGGCGAATTTCGAAAAGAAAGTTTCATTATCCTCAAACAGTTGAATATGGCTTGGTGCGCGGCAAAGTGATAACGACTTCCCGTAAGGCCACCATGGTTCCAATCGAAGAGATACGCGCTGAATTCCAGAAACTTCTTGACGTCGAGATTACCAAGAAGAAATAGCCGGAACGGTTCCAACAAGTTGTGATCTGCTAAAATTCGGAGGTTTCACCTCTGAAAAGCAGAAGTGTTAAACCTATATTGGTCTAAACTTGCCCCGTTGAATCATCATGCGCCGTTTCCCTGACCTGTTCCGTTCTGAATGCTGAAAAACCCGAAGATAGCATGCTGATTTTCACATGTTTGATAAGCCTTTTTGTTAAAGGAGGGCGGGGAGACCCCGGTGCGCGCATCGAGGTCTCTCGGGAGGGGTAGAATGCGGCTATTATTACGGACAATATGTCTTCAAAATGGTTCCTATCTATGGACCAAGCGCGCAAATCGTTTTAATCGCGTCCAGCAATTTGCGGCTGTCTTAATAAATTTTATCGAGACGCGCCAATGTCTGTGACGTTATATTCCTTGAAGAAAGATGGGCATTAAAATAGAAGTATGGGAGAAACAGTCAACAAGAAGGTGATTTGGACAGTTCGGGACGTTCTCAAATGGACCTCCGAATATCTCAGGACAAAAGGATGTGACTCTCCTCGATTAGATTCGGAATTATTGTTGACCCATGCACTTGGTGTCAATAGACTCCGGTTGTTCTTGGATTATGACCGCCCACTTAGCGACAAAGAGCGTAAGAAATATCGCGAACTCGTTCGAAGAAGAGCCTCCAGAGAACCGGTGGCTTTAATCACCGGTAAAAAGGAGTTCTGGTCTCTCGAAATAACGGTCAATCCGGGAGTTTTAATCCCTCGTCCGGAAACAGAAATTCTTGTTGAAGTAGTTCTTGATCAATGCAAAACTCTAACAGGTTGTTCGGTTCTAGAAATTGGTTGCGGGTCCGGCGCTGTCTTCTGCGCTATATCGAGTGAACGCCACGACATTGAGTTGTACGCGTGTGACATTTCTTTGTGCGCCCTTAGTTGCGCTTCCATCAACGCGTCAGTTAGCTCGAGCGTAAACCGTGTCTATATCTTCGCCTCCGACCTTCTCGAATCTGTTCGGTCAGGCCCTGTTTTCGACATAATCTTTTCCAATCCGCCTTACATCCCTTCCAGTCTTATAGACAACCTAGAGCCGGAAATCCGGGAATTCGAGCCCTATTGCGCACTCGACGGCGGCGTCGATGGTCTGGCAACCATAAGGCGGTTGATTTCTGCGTCGAGAAATTGTTTGAAACCAAAAGGCAATTTGATATTGGAAATCGGGGATCAACAATCTGAAGAAGTTGAACGCTTGTTGAAATTGAATGATTTCTCAGAAATCCGAACCTATACTGATCTCAGTGGTAAAATTCGTGTGTTAAAGGCGGTTCTGTAATTGCGATTCATTTTAATTGGGTTTGGGAAATTTGGACGGCTGTCTTTTTATAGACTTAGATCTATGTTTGTGGATGCTGAGTTTATAATTGTGGACCCAAATATAGAACGAAGTTCGGTTATTTCTGACGCCAAAATCAGACCAATTCGCTCTGACGGCGTTAAATTCCTCCTAAATTATGATCAGTTGTCCGAAACCGATTTAATCGTTCCAGTGGCGCCGTTCAATATTGCAGGGGCCTATCTTTTGGCCTATTTCAGCGGGTCCGAATATTCAAGCTTACCCGTAGGACTGGCTGACCACTTTAAAAACCTTTGGTTAATTGACCATGCGACACTCTGTGTGAGCAACGCAAATTTCATCTGTCCGGATGACTGCCCGGAAGGTGATACCTGCACAGTAACTGGCGAACGACGCATACCAATGTACGAGAAGATCGAGCGTTTACAATTTCCGGATTTTGAGATACGCGTCGTAAGAAGCTTTCAGTTGGCGCCGGGTGTTGGTGGGTACACCTTAGGCTATCTGGCATCAATTAGGGATTCCGTCGCTTTGGGCCAAAAATGCGTCATTGCAACTTCTTGTAAATGTCACGCCATCCTTTCCGCAATTAGAGTGGGGCTCAAGGATTGACCGTAAAATCAAGAGGCCGGGTTCCCTTGACTATTCTATGACCAGCGTTTAGTTTTGGGTTCAAACAAATTACTTTTCATTGGATGGTGACAAGATGACCGTAAACTCAGACAACCAAATTCCTAAAACCGATTTGTTGGATGGCGATACGATTGAGGATATAGAGAGAAAACTGGCTCAGAACCCTGATTCGGCAAACTTGCATTACAACTTGGGATTAGCTCTTGTACGCTCTAAGCATTGGGACAGAGCCACAGCGGAATTCCGTTCCGCTATGAAACTCAAGCCGGGAATGCTCGAAGCCAGGGTCAATATCGCGGGCGTATTGCTCCAGAAAGGTGATTACGACGGCTGCATAGAAGAAAGCTTGAAAGCCCTCGAATTCAGGCCGGATCTTGTCGAGGCATGTATAAACATCGGTGTAGCGTTTAGCCACAAAGGGGAGCTAGATCAGGCGCAAAAGAGCTTTGAAAAAGCCCTGACCATAGATCCCAAATCGGTTGTCGCCCACTTAAACCTCGGAAACATCTATCTGTCGTGGGGCAATCTCGAAAAGGCTGTAGAGCATAACCTTCGAGCGATTCAACTGAAACCCGAATTCGGAATGGCTCATAACAACCTGGCTGTGTCCTATTTCCAGAATCACGAAATTGAAAAGGCCAAAATTCACGCTCACAAAGCTATAAACTTGGGGTATGATGTTCATCCGGAGTTCCTAAAACAACTTGAAAATTTGGCTGGAGATCAAGGGGATTTTTGAGAGTTGAGGACTTTGACTATATATGTCAAAATCCTCTATTCCAGTTAATAAATCCGATTGTTATTGGGCGCGCTCCATAAAAAAGCGAATAGCAGCTTTCTTTTTAGAGGCTGGTAGGCTTTTATAAAAGCTGTTTAGTTCATTTGACGAAAATTCCAGCTCAAATTCTCCGTTGCTACTTTTACCAGCTTTTGGAGGCAAGTGGCTAGACACAGAATCAAGAAACGGGCCAATTTCTGAAACGGGTAGAGATCTGACTTCCCGTTTCACGAATTTGGGATCCATGGCCCAAGCTTCGAAGAATAGATCCGGAAAGAATTCCGCCCTTATACACGATTGAAACAAAATCTTCCGGATTCTGAGGCTTCCATCCCTGAACTCAACTAAAGCCTGTCCCCTGTCCAATAGAGGAGGCGCTACGGCCCGTAAGACGCCACACTGATCTATTTCGGGAAGCGAAGCCAATGTTTCCAGGTCCTCCAACTCAAGAGAAATAACAGCAAGGGCCTCTTTTATTTTTGGGACTATTGCTTTGATTGAGTCGTTGTCCATGCATTCCAACAGGTCGATGAACTCAGGGCCTGAGAATTCTCCTAAGCGGACGTATTCGCTAAGCATTTTCTGGTGCGGCCTCAAGTCATGAAAAAGCCTGATAACCTGGTCTGGGGTTAGGGACTCCCAAGGCAAATGCGCAACCACATTTTCAAGGTCTGTTACAGGTAATCCGGCCAGTCTCTCGACTAACGTCTCAAACTCAAACTCATCAAATCCACCGGATGTCGTAACTAGCTGTTCAAGCTCATCGAGTTTATCGGAAAGTATAACAATACGCTCCCACCTTTTAAAAAATATCGCTGGAGAAGAAGAAGATACTGTCTTCCAATCATTTACAATCGTAGTCACCATTTTCTGAATTGTTCTAATGATCTCTTTGGCTAACAGAGAAGCCTCACCCTCACTCATGCCATGGCCAAGTTCATGAATTACGTCAATTACCGCTCCCTCGATCTGAAATGGAAAAGGCTCTTCAGCCAAGTCCCAGTCAATGGATTCCAAGAAGTCTCTAATTTCAAGAACACTCAAAGCTATTGGGGTTTTTGTCTCCAAATAGCCTGAGATCACCAAAGTATTTATTAGAGCCTCTCGAATCGAATCAACCTCTGACAGATTTTCCGCATTAACAACAGGTGAACGGTTGAGCATTTTAAAGGGAAGCGCATCCTTAAGTTTTAGGATAAATTGGTAACGATTCAACTCAGACTCATAGTATTCCAGGATAGACAATGATGTGAAAAGATCGTCTTCGAGAGTCAAAGATTTTATCGAATACAGTTCTCCTTCATTAAAAACACTCATCTTGGCAAGAGTTTGACATGCCAACTCACTCAAACAGTCGTATTCCTTACTATTAACAAGTATTTGGATTCTATCATTGAGAAGAAGCTTTTTCCACTCATTCCTCAGGTTCACGATTCTCGTGTACGCCAACCTAAATAAATCGACAGGGGTTAAATCCATTAGGTAAGCTACTCCCTCATCGATTTCTCCTTTGCTCTTAATCTCTAGCCCGATGCCGACAAGCTTGAAGACCGTTTGCTGGACCCTGGCCAATTGTTCGACAGATCTAAAATCAATCTCATTCTGTAAAACATATTTGTTGGCCATCGCTACAGAAATACGAACAATTTCGTCTGCTTTTTCGTGAGCCAATTTGCCCTGCTGAATTC
>JACWAG010000495.1 GCA_014874425.1 Syntrophaceae bacterium
ACAACGGTGCAATCACTGTGGATAGCAAGGTAGGCGAGGGAACATCCTTTTCTGTGTATCTGCCGACCATCGAGCAAGAATCAGGTCCGCAGGATGAGGTTAAGCCTGAGAATCTTCCCATTGGCTCAGAGCGAATCCTGCTCGTTGACGATGACCCGATGCTGGTAGAAATGGGCAAATCAAAGCTCGAAAAACTGGGTTACGAAATCGTCGCTATGACAAACCCAGTGGAGGCGCTAGAGCTATTCCGCAATGCCCCGGAGCGGTTCGATCTTGTGTTAACCGACCTCAGGATGCCCGCCATGACAGGAGATGAATTAGCTCGCAAAATCAAATTAATTCGGCCTAACATTCCTGTGATTGTGTGTACCGGTTCTGACCAATCCCTGGCGCCGGAGAAAATACTGGAACTCGGCGTCGCCAGGGTGATCTGCAAGCCTCTTTTCATAAAGGAAATAGCCGAAACCTTGCGGGAAGCCCTGGACTCGGATATCTGAGACGTGGGATTTGGCGCTGTCCCCCGTTGGACCGATTGATTGGGGTGTCGAGGTCCCCAACAGATGTTGATGCTTTAGAAACAACTGGAATCCGATATTTTTCGGTGAATTTTTTTGACAAAATTATCACTGTCCACTTATAGAGTCAGACCGCCGAGGAGTAGCTAATGATTGATCAGGGAAGACTCCAAGAGGATTTTTTGGAAGAGGATGTTCCGGAGAGACAACAAAGATTCACCGCTATCACCGATTCTGTCCTGGATGCGATCATCCTGATTAATGACAGAGGCGAGATCTCATTTTGGAACCCGGCCTCAGAACGAATCTTTGGTTACAAATTTTCCGAGGCGATGGGAAAAAACGTCCACGAACTGTTGGCTCCTCCGGAATATCAAACCGCTTACCGATCTGGTTTTAAAGACTTTTCCCTAACGGGACAAGGAAACGTATTGGGGCAAGTTACGGAGCTTGTCGCCCGTAGCAAGGGTGGCGAGGAGTTCCCGATAGAACTTTCCCTTTCCGCTTTCCAGATTGATGGTCACTGGCACGCTGTTGGGATTGTCCGTGACATCAACGAGCGCAAACAGGCGGCTGAGGCTTTGCTGGAAAGCGAGAAGAAATATCGTCTACTGGCTGATAACACTAAAGACGTTATCTGGCAGGTGGACCTGGACCTACGTTTTACGTACGTCAGCCAGTCTGTCGAGCAATTAACAGGACACACCCAAGATGAGTGGATAGGCTCCAAACTTTCGGAACATTGTGATGAAGAAAACTTCATGAAGATGGCCCAAGTGTTGTCGGCAGAGTTGTCAAAAGGATCTGGAAGTAAGGGAGCGACTTTTGAGGCCACTCTGCTTAACAAGAAAAAAGAACCGGTCCCTGTTGAAATCTCTGGGAAGATCTTGTTTGGTAAAAATGGAATCCCGATGGCCCTGCAAGGAACCACCAGAGACATCAGCGAGCGTAAACGGCTCGAGGAATCGGTCTTGCGGTTAGCCTCCATCGTCGAGTCCTCAGATGACGCAATCATTGGCAAGACTTTGAATGGTATTATCACGAACTGGAATGCAGGCGCAGAAAAACTCTATGGCTACAGCGCTGAAGACATTATAGGACAAAACATTTCCATATTACTGCCGCCTGAATCTGTTGACGATTTTCCGGATATTCTGACACGCCTCAGCCGGGGAGAGGCTGTCAGCCACTTTGAGACCAAGCGTCGAACTAAAGACGGAGGGATCGTAGACGTGTCTCTAGCTATCTCTCCTATCAAGACCCCGGAAGGCCAAATTATCGGCGCATCTTCTACGGCCCGAGATATCACTGATCTCAAGAGGTTGGAGAAGGAGCGTTTGGAGATAGCCAATAAGCTGCTCCAAGCTCAAAAACTCGAAAGCCTCAATGTTATGGCCGGGGGGATAGCCCACGATTTCAACAATCAGCTTATGGTGGTGTTGGGTAACCTCGACCTTGTTATTGATGATCTGCCTCCAGATTCCGAGGCGCGCATTAGCGTTCAAAATGCGATTCAGGCTTCTGAACGTATGGCCGAACTTTCCAGGCAGATGCTGGTATACACTGGCAGTACTTTGTTTTCCCCTGCGGACATGGATCTCAATGAACTATTAAACAGGAACCTTCACACGTTGAAATTGGGGGTTTCCGCTCACGTCGGTCTAGACTTGGAATTAGGTGACAGGCTTCCTCATATTAAAGGAGACGCCGAACAAATACGGCGCCTTGTTATGAACCTTCTGATCAACGCTTCTGAGGCCATTGGGGATTATCAAGGCGAGATTCGAATTTCTACGGGGGTAGTGGATTGCGATGAAAGTTATTTAAGGCATAGCCAACTCGAAGAAAAGCCTGATCCCGGTCGGTTCGTGTTTCTGGAGGTTAAAGACACCGGTTGCGGCATGGATGCTGAGACCATAGGCAAACTGTTTGATCCTTTCTTCACGACAAAATTTACCGGTCGTGGCCTTGGTATGGCTGAAGTAATTGGCACAGTGAGAAGTCATCGTGGCGCATTGTTTGTATTCAGTCAAATCCGGAAGGGAACCACAATACGTGTCCTGTTTCCGGTTTTGCGGGAGGCTAAAGCGTCCTCCGTTACCGGCATGGGAATTGTGGAGACTCAATCAGTGTCCCGCGATGCTGTCAGTCGACAAAAAACTATTCTCCTGGTGGATGATGAGGAATTAGTCCGGATTATGGTCCAAAAGCGTCTCGAAACTCTAGGCTACAAAACAATTACAGCATCCGACGGTGAAGAAGGATTCGTGGTTTTCCGGGATAGACAAAATGAAATCGATCTGGTGATGCTGGACTTTGCAATGCCAAAAATGAACGGAGTGGAAGTTTTCAGGGAACTAATAAAGATCAAACCGGATGTCAAGGTCATACTTTGCAGCGGCTATACTGAAAATGTCGTAATGCAGAGCTTCCCTGATGAACGTCCTGCCGGTGTCTTGCATAAGCCTTATAAAACGGAAGACATGAAGGCCGAGTTGAAGCGATTGTTGGGGACCGCTGGTTGAGAGGCAAAAAGGGGTTTCGGCGAACGTACAGAACTTTACAAGGAGAAACAAAGTGTTCTACCTGGAGCTAATTCAGAACGTTGGTCTCCTGGTGTCTCTTGTCGTAATTCACGGCCTAATTATACGTCGATGGAATAGATACACCCTTGCGTCTCAGATCTTCTCCGGTTTTCTATTTGGCTGTGTCGCTTTGGTAGGCATGATGACGCCAGTTCATCTTATGCCTGGGCTCATCTTTGATGGGCGTTCTATAGTTCTCAGTGTCGCTGGGTTGTTTGGTGGCCCTGTCACAGCGGGAATGGCCGCTATAATGAGCGCCGCATACCGGCTCTGGCTGGGTGGTCCTGGGGTGATCATGGGGACAAGTGTAATCGTGGAATCCGCCGGACTTGGAGTTGCTTTCTATTATCTCCGCCCTCTCTATCCAGGACTGACTCGCAACTTATATCTGTTTGGGTTTGGTTTCCTGGTGCATGTGGGGATGCTCTCACTCACACTGACGCTTCCCAAAGGAGTTATGCTCGACACTCTGGAACATATAGCAACGCCAGTCTTACTGATTTATCCAGCTGCTACCTGGTTAGTCTGCCTTCTTTTCCTGGACCAGGAATCACGTGTCTCAGCGGAGCAAGCTCTAAGGGAAAGTGAGGAACGATACAGGGCTGTTTTCAACAATGCGGCGATCGGAATTGACACTCTTGCCCCGGATGGAAGAATCAGTCAGGGGAATTCTGCATTATCCGAAATGCTCGGCTATACTGAGGACGAGTTGAAGAAACTCACCTTTGAAGAAATAACTCATCCGGATGACCGGCAAATCTATAAAGAAAACCTGGATTCCATCGCAATGATGGAAAGAGATTCTTGCAGGTTTGAGCAGCGTTATTTGAGGAAAAACGGAGAGGTTGTTTGGGGTGACCTTTCGATTTCCTCTATCAAAGATGCGAATGGAAATCATATTGGGACTATCGGAGT
>JACWAG010000496.1 GCA_014874425.1 Syntrophaceae bacterium
GTTCATATAATATCCTTAACTTGGATAGTCAAGACGTATTTGTCGGAGTAGAAGTAAGATGGTTAGAAATGTTTTCTTTTAGTCGCTTTATTGTTGTTCCCAATTTTATTCATCTGTTGATCCCACTTTCTCCAATATCTTTTTTCACATCTTTCCATGCACTCGTCGGAAAGCTCCTGCCTAATTTCTTCTCTGCATTCCTGTTGGCATTCATCGAGTTCCTGTCCGATGTCCTCAGAACAAGCCACATGGGCTGCAAAAGCTCCAAAGCTGATAAAAAAGACGCCAACAGACAATATCAACGCAAAGCCAAAATAATTCGTTTGCTTCATTTTGACTGTTCCTTGCTTCGAACATGTTTACTATGATTGAAACTAGTTCTTAGTCCAAAAGCTTTGATTACAATGCTATATTAAATATAGTCCTCAGAACAAAAACGGGGTCGATGGTCCGATGCGGATTGGTTCCCCACTGATTGATTGAACTCGGATTGTCCCAATTGGAGACCCCCCGGTCGATGCAAGCGTAGTTAAACCACTTTCCAGGGCGCCAGTATCCAGCGATAATTCGTAACTTCCAATTCGTCAACAATTCCCAATCAAAGCCCGTGTCGACCTCCCACCCTACGTTAGAGTCTGGAATAGAAGGCGCAGTTGAGTTGTATGCGTTGATCGTGGAAAGGTTCTGATATTGAATCTCGCTTGTCTGAGGAAACTGGAAGGGATAGGGCAGCGGCGGGGAGTAATTCGAAGGATAGGTCGGTGGGTTGTTTGGGTTGAAAGGTCTCATTAATCCCCAGCCGTATCCGTTGCGCCCGGCCCTGTCCATCCATACGAAGCTGCCGAAAAGGTTCAGGTTGGCGGCAATGGCATAGTCGAGCCTGGTCGCCAAAACCATAGCGTCGTTAACGTAACCGTCCCCATTGAGATTGGCAAAATCCAGACCTGCGCCGAAGCAGTAAGATAAAGCTACGCAGTATGGGGAAAACACACCATAGTTCCCAAAGCCGTAATAATATGGCTGCCGGTCTATACAGACGCCGTTTCTCCGGTCCGGGCCAGGAAGCCAGGCGTAGAGGAACGACACTTTCGTCGGGCCTGCCATGAAACCAGTCTCAGCCATCCAACGCCACGACTCGATGTATCGAGGGGCAAAGAGACTCCCGCTTCCAGGCCCTCCAGGTTGGACCGGATTGCCAGGAATGTAGTATGCCCCGCTGGCCGAAGGCTGTAATTTCGTGGTCTTATAGACCCAATCAAATTCGGTGTTAAAAAAGAATCGCCCATCATTGTATTTTAAGTACAATCCCCCGTCGAACATGACGGTATCGGTTGTTGGATAATTACGTCGACCAACTTGTGAGTTGGTAGGGAACGGCGATGTTGTGGTGGGGGCCTCTATGGTAACCTGCGACTCAGGCCCGCTATGGTAGCTGAAATATTCAGCCAGCACGCCCGCGGACCACAGACCAGCGTCATAAGTCACAAACCCTTTTGGAGATGTGCGAAGCACCCCATTTTGATCGTAAGAATTGTAGTATGGATCGTCGAGCACCCCATAAGTGGAGTTGAGCGGTACTCCAAACCCGTTATTTGGGAAATCCTGCCTGAAAGGATACGATGGCTGCCGCCTGAAGGGATAAAAGCCTAAGCCGATCTTGAATGGACCATAGGGAGCTGACAAGAGTAACGATTCTTCTGTCAGGTCCTCTTCCCCGTTGTACTGAAGACCGAGTCCGAAGGTGAATGGCCGCTTCCCGTAGGACAGGGTTCCCAACGGCAGGTGGGCCGTCAACCACCACATTGTCCACTGGCCTTCTGAAATCGCTACCTCAGTGCCAGGCATTTTGGAGTTCGAATATGTTCCAGACCATGGGACCTGGTAGTTGGCTATCCGGAACAGACCCTGCGCTGTCAGCCCTTTAGTCCACTCGAATTTAGGTGTAAAGTTCATCCACATGGGCTGTTGGGCACCGCCCGAGCCGGACACAAGGTCGTTGATAACCTGGCCCGTCCACCCATTAAATGAGGCGTAATCTCCACCAGTGGTACCATTGGCTGAAATACTTCTATCTATATCGTACTCTCCGAAAAAACCTCGACTCCCAAGTTGATTGATCAATCTAAGGTGCCAGCGAAACTCTTGCTCTAACTTAAACTCCCAGGCCCTAGCCAGCGATGGGCCTGTGCAAAAAGCCAAAACGCATAGCAACCCTAAACCGGCTGATTGGCGCGATATATCAAACATCAACAGTCTCACTTTCTAACTTTAATCTCATGATATCTGGAAAATCCTGATACAAAAAGGGCAAAACTATAGCATTCTCTATAAGATATCAATAAAGTTAAGGCCCTAGTCGGTCTATTAATCCAATCATAGGGCCTCAGGAATTGACTACAGGTACCCCGTTATATAAGTTCTTTAACGAACCTGACCACAATCAAGGCCAACAAGCCTATGAGGTATATCCTCAAACAGAAAAGCGCAATTCGAGTCATCTTGGTCATTTGAATACGGGCCATGATTGCCTCCTTAACTTCTCATTCGGGCTTCGAGGCCCTTCATAATGTCGTTATAACGAATCGTTCCCAACAGACGATCCTGACCATTTACAACAGGGATCATCCGGTAATGATACTTGGCAAACATCTCAGCTAAATCCTTGCGTTCGTCGTTCTCCTCCGCCGTAACTACAGGGGCCGTCATGATCTCGCTGATTTTTACGTCATCGGGAGCGAGAACCAGTTCACGGAGATCAACAACACCAACGAGGACGTCATCTTCATTAGTTGCAAAAATGTAAGACAAGTTTTCAGGTTCATATGATGAACTTTTCATGGAGGACAAAACATCGCCAACCTTTGCTTCTGTAGATACAGCCATGAAAGTTGGGGACAAAATATCCTTTGCCGTGGTTTCGTCTTCAGCAAGAATGGCGCTGACCCGTTCAGCCTTTTCTCTAGGTAGCAACCTCATTAACCCTCTAACCTGGTCATGGGGCAATACCGTGAAGAGATCCGCCAATTGATGGACCGTCAGTTCGGAGAAAACGCTGCGGGCTGTTTCCCTTGTAAGGCTTGCAATGATCTGACGTTGCGCTCTAGGCTCAGTTTCCATCAATGTCTCAGCAGCCTTTTCAGAATCCAGAGAGGTGAAAATGGCCTGTTGTTCGTGGCCGGAGAGTTCTTCTAGAGCATCGGCCAAATCTTCACTCGGCAGATCTAAGAGGTCCTTTCGCGTCAAAGAAAGCGAAAGCCGATCTTTTGAAACCGCATCCTCTACAGACAAAGGTTGAACATATTTCCACGATATTAGCTGGTCTTTAATCCATTTAACCTTTCCCAACCCTATCCTGCGAAGGAACCCGTTAAATGAAATGTCCACATCGACCAATATAAGTTTGCCCATGCTTTTAACCAGGCAAACGTCGTTCACCACTTCGACCTTACGGCCATCAATGTCCAAAATAGTGCGACCCATCAAGTGCTCATCAAGGAGAATCCAACCGGGTTGGTCTACGAAAGGAGGATATTGATCGGCCCCCTCAGGAGGCAATACAAAAATCGCATCCTCCTCAATTCGGATCACCTTCTCCCACGGTACGAATTCCGTTGGTTTTCCCCATCCATGCTCAATGTAGATTCCTACGGATTGTGGATATGGTTCGTTTAATGAGAAAACAAGATCAGTCAACTTCCCCAAGCGATCCCTGATCTTTCCCTTGCAAACGGGTCTCTTGATCAGTTCAGAGAAATATATTAGTTGATAACTGCCGTTATGTTCGGATGGCGCCTTTGCCCGCAAACTACTACCGTTGAACATGTTCATGATTTAACCTCCGCCATCACTCAAAAAGTTGTGGGAATAGCGTTTGCACGCCCAGGAGCGTAGACATAACCACCACAAGTAGAACTA
>JACWAG010000497.1 GCA_014874425.1 Syntrophaceae bacterium
GCCGAGGATAGATATCTTTCTTGCGAGGTGCCACAACAAGTCAAGTATATCTTTGAACCGATCTAAGGATATGCCGGACATCGCATCATAAGCTGCCAACATTTCAGAGGGATTCACACAAATCTCAGCCGAATATTCTTCGATCCTCTTTCGATCAACGCCCATCACGTTGCTTTGCCCGATCAACCAGTTCCCAATGTGCTTACCAGCCACAATGATTGGTGCGCTGGCATCAACAAATCCGCAGCTTAGGCATTCCTGGTAGGTAGGCCTCAGCAATTTCCTGGCCTTTTCTCCCAGAATTCTGTCCGATTCTATGCACTTGTGATTGCCCTTCTCTGTAGTTCGAATTGCCTCACAGACACCGCAGAAATTGCTTGGTTCCGTGATCGGATTACCATCGACATCTGAGATGATCGAAGCCACTCCTGTTGCCTTCGCGAAAGAATCTTGAATCTGTTGAAGATCCTTAAACTCTATCAAGTCCAGTAAAGTGATTCCTTCTACTTCCTTTTCGGGCGACAAAATATAGTTGAGCTTCAGTCGAAGACGTTCCTCACTCTGCCGAAGCGCTTCGTCGGCCCGCTTGTGTTCTGTGATGTCACGAATTATCCCCTGATATCCGATAATTGATCCGTCGACACCTCGCCGTACGCTTGCCGTTTCCAAGCAGTCTAGTTCTGTTCCGTCTTTTCTCCGCAATCTCGTCTCATAATCCTTCACTGAGCCCGCTCGCTCTATATTGTCCTGAAAGATTTTGCGGTCACTGACGGCAACATACATGTGGTTGATGCCCCCACCCATGACCTCTTGTCTGGAATACCAGAAAAGATCGAGGAAAGATTGATTTACGTCTAGCACTTGGCCATCTCTGGTGGTTATGTAGACTGCATCTCGGATTTCCTCAAAGAGAGTTTGGTATTTCTCTTCGCTCCTTTTCAGTCGCCTTTCCATTTTGTGTTTGTAAAAAGCCATCCCCACGGTGCTAAGTAAGTCTTGAGGCGATACAGGAGTGATCAGATAGCCGAAAGGCACAGTTGTCTTTGCCCGTTCAAACAAGTCTTTATCGGTATTCGCTGTCAAATACACAATCGGAATGTCGAAACGGGACAGTATCCGGCTTGCAACCTCAACTCCATCCATCCCACCTGATAATACAATGTCCATGAGCAGCATATCGGGTGAGGTCTCTTCGGCTTTCCGAATGGCTTCCTCTCCGGAAGCCGCCATTGTGACAACCTCATACCCCGATTCGGTTAAGCGCTCGGCCAAGTCTTCGGAGATCATCTTTGTGCCGTGAACAATGAGAATTCGTGATGCTGTCATGACTCACCTCCCGGTCGAGTCGGGTTCAAAATCGTCGCGCTCTTGAGCGCTTAAAATCCCCAATAAAACACATTATCACTTCAGGGTGCTAGGTAGTCAACCAAAATCCAGCCGTGTGTTGGCAACAAATAGATTTGTCCGGTGAATTTTGGGCTAGACAGCCATTCCCCTGAATGTTAACATTGTGTCCATTAGGTGTAAAAGAGAAGGGGGTGCATTCGATCATAAAGAATTGGCGGGCGGACCGTCAGATGGGGCAACAACTCAATTTCAGGCAACAAGAGGTAATACATGGACATGTCAACCCAATATGTGGCTCCAGAAAGTGTGAACGATGCGGTACAGTTACTGGCAAAACACGGCACAAAGGTCGTTATAGTAGCCGGCGGTACCGATATAGTTCCCAAGATCAATTACTATGAACTAGCTCCTGAAATCATCATGTACATCGGTCGGCTGGGCCTCGATTACATCCGAGAGTGCAATGGAACGCTGATAATTGGTGCCGGAACTTCTGTGGCTAAGATTGCCACCAGTGAGCTATAGTGATACGCAGTGAAACTGGTTCCTAAGCGAAAGATTCAAGCACGCTTCTCAACGACGCAGGATTTCCCTGAAATCGGTTGAATCTTCTGAACAGTCTCTGCTTGAGTTCACTCAAGGTTTTGAAGAACCGGTTGTGGGTGGTCTTTCTTCTGGTTTCTTTCCAGACATATTCGGCCGCATTGAATTTTGGTGAGTACGGGGGCAGATAGTGGAGTTCAATGCGGTCCTCCTTACCATTGAGCCACTTCCTTACTTCGGGACCCTTGTGATACTTGGCGTTGTCCAGGATCAAGTGTATCTTTTGATTCTTGTATCTCGAGATAAGTTGGTCAAGAAAGCTCAGAAAAGTCTCGGTGTTGAACCAGTTGACGAACCGGAAGTGAAATTTGGGATCACAGCCGACTGTTACCGCTCCCATCACCTTCAAGGATTTCCTTGTGGGCGGAGTCTTCACCACACATCCAACGCCCTTCAAGGCCCAATGTCGGTAAATCGAACCCGCTTGTTTGAAACTTACTTCATCTTGATACATCAGAATGCCATTGTCCTTTTGGACTTTTTTTTAATCTCAGGCAGTTCATCCTCAAGCCATGTGGCCTGAAGTTTCCCATCGGCTTTGGAGAGTTCTTGTCTAGGATATTGAAGTGAAAAACCCAACTCGTGAAGAACCCTGCGAATCTGAGATGGGCTATATGCGATTCCGAAACGCCGTTTGACCAAGTCTGCAATGATCGGGGACGTCCAAACCCCGGTATCCAACCCACTGTCTTCAGGACCTTGTCGAACCATAATGGCAAGTTCCCGTTTCTGGTCCAGACTTAATCTTGGCTTTTTACCCTGGTATGGTCCTCGCACAAGCAAGCCCGGCACGCCTAAATCCCTATACCTCTTTATCCATCGCTCTACAGTACTCCGAGCTACTTCGAGAATTTGACCAACTTGAGTAAGCGTCTTGCCTTCGTGAACCAGTAAAATCGATCTCAGCCGAACCCTTGAATCAAGATCTTTGCGCTTTTTGGCAAGATAGCGGTGCTGGATACCCCCCGGTAAGCACGGGTTTCCTCACTCCGCCCCTATACAGTTTCAGCCTCTATATCAAGGTTTTCCCTACAGTAAAATGAATACTATTCCTAAGCGCAAAATGAATATTCTCCCTATGGACAAATTAGACAAACAGACTAGGATTTCATTATCGCTAGAAAAGAAAAAGAAAAACATGATGGTAATACGGTATCACAGCGAACGAGCCATGACTCCTGGTCGGCGGACGAACTTTAATGAAGCTCACCAAAGCAAACTCTGTTGAAAGGGGGCGCAGCGACAAGGGCGTCAAAGGGTCTCCGTGTCTGCCCCGAGATTGGCGGAAAAAGACAGTAACAAGAATCAAGAGCACTGTCGTTGCACCCTACGTAACCCCACATGCCACCGGACAGCGACTCTGCATAGGAATTTTTGTATTAGTTCTACTCCGACAAATACGTCTTGACTATCCAAGTTAAGGATATTATATGAAC
>JACWAG010000498.1 GCA_014874425.1 Syntrophaceae bacterium
GCCACATTCATCCTTACACCGTGCTCAAATTGGGAAATGTTGTAGACAGCTTGGGCGCTGACCTTTTTTTCAGCCCACATATGCTTCAACCAATGTTTATGAAGACACCCAGCGTCATAACCCTTAATGACACAATGTGGTTTGGTGACACATCCACGCAGGCCCAGGGCAGGCCACTGAGAATGTTCGCCGGAAAAGTTTACTTCCGGAGCCTTGTGGAACTCTCGGTGCGCAAAGCAAGCAGGATAATCGTTCCGTCAGAATCAACCTATAACGACATTTCGAGGTTTTGGCCTAACCGTATTCAGGATTGTAATACAATTCTTTACGGTACAGACCCAATGTTTACGCCTGTCGATCCCGACTTTTCAAACAATGACAGGATCCACGAGCTTGGTTTAAATTCAAGCAGATTTTTTTTGCATGTTACCAATGGGAAGCCCTATAAAAATACTCCCAGGGTCATTGAAGCGTTCATCAAGGCTACTGGTGATTCTGACCTGTGTTTGGCCATCGTAGGCCGCAAGAGCGTATTTACTCCTGACATTCAGGCTCTCGTCGCAGGTTCCAGCGCTGAAAAGCGCATCAACTTTTTAGGTTCAGTACATGATGAAGACGTGGTCTCTCTATTCCAAACAGCTAGAGCGCTCATATTCCCTTCCCTGTTTGAGGGATTCGGGCTCCCTGTCATAGAGGCTATGGCTTGCGGATGTCCGGTAATAACATCTTCCAGAGGATCCCTCGGGCAGGTCGCAGGGAACGCCGCATTGATTGTAAATCCGGAAAGCGTGGATGAAATCTCAGACGCAATTCTCGTGCTGGAAAATGACGAACCACTTAGACAGTCTTTGATCAAAAAGGGGTCCGAGAGAGCTAAACAGTTCTCGTGGGAAAAAGCTGCTTTGGAAATGCTAAATGTCTTTGAACAAGTCTTGTAACCTTCACAATGTGAGCTTTGACAGACTATCTTTCTTGACATGAGAATATTCCAGCACAATACTTCACATATGATTTCGTATATCTAATCCTAGAAAAGGATGGCTCAGGGACAAAATGTCGGAATACGATATTCTTCTCGGAGACGTGGGGACAAAAGCTAACCTTCTTGGAAACTACGCTTTTGTCAGGGGAATGATCGAAAGTGGAGTTCAAGTAGCGACATGCTATCCTGGCAGTCCTACAGCCGAGATGGCTAACGCTCTGCTGGAGATTTCAGAAAAGGCCGGTATCTATTTTGAGATTTCCACAAATGAGAAAGTGGCTCTCGAAGTTGCGGCTACTTCGGCAATCATGGGCCGCCCATCAGTGTGTTGGATGAAATCCGTCGGCTTGAACGTTGCCGCTGACTCTGCTGTTCAGCTCTCCTATTTGACAATGCCAGGGGGCCTTGTAGTCATTCTTGGTGACGACCCTGGTTACTTGAGTTCCCAAAATGAACAGGATAACCGCCATTACGCTCGGCTTGCCTATGTTCCTTTTATTGAGCCGTCAGATCCGCAGGAAGTCAAAGACTTTGTAGTTACCGCTATGAAGGTGTCACAAAAACATCAGGCCCCGGTTTTTATCCGCGCCACGACCCGAAACTGCCATCAGATTGGCGCTGTAACTTTCGGGGAGAAAACAAAGTCCCAAGTACAGGTTAAATGGGACAATGAGACCATGCGTCGAGACGGCGGTTACATTCCTCTGCCTGGAACGTTTCTTCCTATGAAACGTAGGGCGTTGCAAAATCTTGTCAAGATTGGTAACGAATTTGAAGAGCTAGGCATAAACACAAAAGCCCGAGTAGGAAAAGGTCAGCCAAAGATAAACATAATTACCTATGGCCACACTTTTCAATCAACAGTGAGCGCTTTGAACCACCTCGGGGTAAGCGCCGAGATACTTAAACTTGGACTTACACACCCTCTGCCAAAAGCCGCTATCTCCGACTTTCTCCGGTCAGTAGATGAAGTCCACATCTTGGAAGAACTAGACCCAATCATTGAGAATGAAACAAAGGCCTTTTGCTACGATCAGGGCATAAAAACGAAGATAATTGGAAAATCGGGACTATCCGATGAGCTTGATTTGAAGATAGGTGAATATGACCCCACCAGGCTTGTCCACGTACTGGCAGAAAGACTTGGAATAAAGACGGCCCTAAACTATTCTGAGAGTTCCATTCCTGTCCCTGTCCGGTCGCCGCAACTCTGCCCAGGATGTGGGCACAGGACAGCTTTTTATTCCACGAAGAAGGCATTAGGAAAAGATAAGGAAGCTTTTTCGATGGCTGACATAGGGTGCTACTCACTTGGTTTCCTGCCTCCTTACAGCCTCGGCAACCTTCTGTATTGTATGGGGTCAGGGGCGCCCGCCGCTAGCGCAGTCTCAAAAGCTTTTCCTTCAGAGAATGTCATTAGCTTCGTAGGGGATTCAACCTTTTTTCATGCCGCCATGCCGGGCATAGTAAACGCGGTCTACAATAAACATCGACAGGTTATCATGGTCATGGATAACGGCATCACCGCCATGACCGGCCACCAACCAAATCCCAATAGTGGTTTCGGCGCAAATGGCCCTTCCCCGCGCATATTAATTGACGACATACTCAAGGCATTTGGAATCCGTTTCATCGAACGAGTGCCATCTTACGAGTGCGCAAAGGTCGAGGACGCCTTAAAGAGGGCTTTTGAATTCACGAAATCCCCGGATGGAGGAGTTGCCGTAGTTATTCAGGAAGAACCGTGCGCACTCCGTAAATCTCGCATGGAGCGCAAAGCAGGGACATTACCCAATCCGCTGAGAATTGACCTTGATGTTTGCCGCAATATCCAAAATTGTCTAAAGAACTTTTCTTGCCCGGCAATAGAGAGGTCAGAAGGTGATAAAGTCTTTATAAACACCGACTTATGTATAGGCTGTGCAAGTTGCGTTCAAACTTGCCCATTAAAAGAAAAACCTATGAAAAGAATTGACGATTTCAAGAGGGTTTAACAAATGAACGACTCTACGCTGAGCATTTATGTTAGTGGAGTTGGTGGTTTCGGAATCGGGTCCGTCATTCGAATTCTGTCATCAGCAGCTCAAATTAAAGGGTTGAAGGCTATCGGATCGGAAACTCACGGATTGGCTCAACGCGGTGGAGTAGTCATTTCAACACTTCAGATTGGAAAAGATCTTACCGGCAGTCCTCTCATCATAAAAGGGTCAGCCGATATCGTGATTACTCTTGAACCTCTTGAAGCCCTGCGCGCAATGCCCTATCTGAAACGTAAGGGTGTCATAATTTATAACACTCAGAAATTTCAGCCGCTTTCGGTCAGGCTTGGATCAGCTAAATACCCTACCCTGGACGATATAAAAGCGGAGCTAGAAAAAGTTACCGATAGGGTTATTCCGGTAGACGCGAGTTTAAAAGCTAAAGAGCTGGGGTTATCGGAAAGCGCCAACGTAGTCCTTCTGGGGAGACTAACTCGCGAAGGAGCGGTCCCTTTTGATATCGAGACCATTAGACAAGCTATAAGGGAAACTACACCGGCAAGATATCTGGACATTAACCTTAAAGCGCTTGAGGTCGGTTAAATAGCGTTCCAAATTCC
>JACWAG010000499.1 GCA_014874425.1 Syntrophaceae bacterium
GGAATTTGCCATTTTCGTTGATCACCGGGCACGCTGCTGAACAGCATGCGCAAAGAATGCAGCGAATGGATTCCCCCATTTTTTTACGCTCTTCAGGCGACTGCAAACGCTCCTTTTCCGGGGGAGTTCCCGCAAACAGGAAAGGATGTATAAAATTGACCTTGTCAAAGAAAGGATTCAGGTCAACAATGAGATCCTTAAGGACTGTGAAAGATGGTAATGGTTCGACAAGAATCAAGTCGGCCTCACAATCTCTAACCAGTTTTTGACAGGCCAAAGCGCAACGACCGTTGATTTTCATAGCGTCAGATCCGCAAACCCCGTGAGCGCAAGACATTCTGTAAGCTAATGTTCCGTCCTGTTCCCATTTAATTTTGTTTAGACAATCGAGCACCCTCTCATAAGGCTCCGCTTCTACAGAATAGTTTCGGTAATAAGGCGCTTCGTCAACAGAAGGATCAAACCTAAAAACCCTTAATGTGATTTTCATCAGAATGTCCTCGCCTTGGGCTCAAACTTAGTGATCTTGACAGGTTTGAAAGATATTTCAAGACCATTGGCCCCTGCTGTGACCATCGTGTGTTTGAGCCAGTTGTGATCATCTCGTTCTGGGTAGTCTTCTCGGTAGTGGGCTCCCCTGCTTTCAGTCCTCACAATGGCCGAAACAAGAATTGCCTCTGCCAACCCTAGCAGTGATTCCAGTTCAATCGCGTCAAGAAGATCTGTATTGAATTTTTCAGCTCTGTTATCTATCGAAACGGATCGATATTGTTCCTGGATGCTACGAATTTCTTCCAATCCTTTTACCATGTCATCATTATTTCGGAAAACTGAACAGCAATCAGTCATGATTTGCCGCATCCGGGCCCGCAAATTTGCAGGCTTCGGACCATTAGAGCGCTTGATAGCATTTATCTTTGAAGTCAATTCTTTTACAACGTCTCTTGAGACATCAGAGAAATGAAGACTTTTTTCATCCTGTGCTATTGCCCTGCCTGCTCGTCTTCCAAAAACCACAAGATCAAGAAGGGAGTTTGTGCCCAGCCTATTGGCGCCGTGAACCGACACACAGGCTGCTTCACCGGCTGCGTAAAGCCCCGGTATAGGTGTCCCGTTCTTGCCAAGGACTCTACCGTTAAGATCTGTTGGAATTCCACCCATCATATAATGACAGGTAGGAGTAACAGGAATGGGCTGAGTAGCTGAATCAACCCCGAGGTAAATTCTCGCGAAAGAGGATATGTCGGAAAGTTTTTCCTCTATCTTGTCGGCCCCAAGACCCGTGAGGTCAAGATGGACATAATCCTTACCGTTGACACCACGACCCTGCCTGATCTCTGTGTCTATAGCGCGGGAAACTACATCCCGCGGGGCCAAATCCTTTAACGTAGGAGCGTAGTCAGGCATGAAGCGGAACCCAAGCCCGTTCTTCAGGACACCTCCCTCACCTCTTGCCGCTTCACTAACCAACACCCCCAGTGGATAAATTCCCGTTGGATGGAACTGTACGAACTCCATGTCCTCTAAGGGCGTCCCGTTGCGAAAGCAAAGGTAAACGCCATCGCCAGTGTTCGAAAAACAGTTGGAGTTGGTCTTGTAGACACGCCCGAACCCACCAGTGGCAATGAGAACCGCTTTTGCCTTGACATTGTGGATGGCTCCAGTAGCGAGATCGTATGTCACTATTCCTGCGGCGTGCCCCTTTTCGATTATAAGATCAATCATGTAAACTTCGGAAAAGATATGGATCCCTTTCTCCAGCGCCTTCCCGAAGAGTGTGTCCAGAACAACCCGGCCTGTGCGATCCGCAGCGTAACAAGATCTTTTTACAGGCCCCTCCCCAAAATTCCTTGTGTGTCCACCAAACGCCCGTTGAGCAATTCTACCTTCAGCCGTTCTGTTGAAGGGGACACCCATATGTTCGAGTTCATAAACTGCTCTCGCTGCGTCCATTGCAAGGGTTTCAGCGGCATCCTGGTCGGTGAGGTAATCTCCACCTTTAACAGTGTCAAACATATGCCATTCCCAGGAATCAGGCTCCTCATTACTCAGGGCGGCGCCTATACCACCCTGAGCAGCCCCGGAATGTGATCTGGTCGGAAAGACCTTGCTTACCAATCCGACCTTGAAGCCTTCAGGGATTTCAAGCGCAGCTCGCAAACCAGCCAAACCCGAGCCTACCACCAATGCGTCAAATTGTAATTCCATGTGTAGATCACCCTTTAGTCGCCAGGATCTTGCCTGTCTGGTGGAGAAGAATACTCACATCCCATTAAGCCACAATAGTTACCCACGTATTCTGCCTGAGGCCTGTAAAGCATGGGTTTCCCCTGAGCCTCTCCAAACCTTTCCTCAATAATATGGCTGCACCAGCCTGCTATCCTGGAAATTGCGAAAATTGTCGTGAAAAAATCTTTTGGAATTCCCATCATGAAGTAAACTGGGGCGCTGTAAAAATCAACATTGGGTCGAATCTCGCTCTTACCTCGTTTATCGAATTCTTCTACGGAGATCCTTTCAACAAGTTTTGAAAGCTCGTCCCACCGTTCCATATGTTCGGCCTTGGCCAGACGTGTCGCCATCGGCTTCAGGTATTTGGCCCTTGGGTCTATGGTTCTGTAC
>JACWAG010000500.1 GCA_014874425.1 Syntrophaceae bacterium
GACTACACAGCGATATAAGTATCGATGCTTTTTTTAGAGCGGTATCAATTTTCTGTAACCACCTGGAACCTGACGGGATACTCTCACCGTCTGATGAAACAAATGTATCTAACATTCCTAAGAAAGCCGATTTTATTTCATCCGATATTAGTATGGCGAGTTCGCTTTCTTCTCCGATGTGGCTAATAAACACAAGTTCCTTTTCCAAGTTGGTATCTCCTATATGGCCTAACACCACGGCTAACGAGGAATGGTTGGGCCGCAGCCAATCCTAGATGCCTCACTCCACATCAATCCCCGCCTGTCTAAAAGCCTCCAAGATTTTGGCGTCATAATCGTCTTCGGTGATCTGGCCGTCTTTTGTTCTGATAGTAATCTCAGTAGACTGGAAATTGTGCTGTAACAGATTGATTATTCCGAGAAGGTTCGACGCCTTACCCTTCGGCAATTTGAATCTCAGGTTGATCTCTTTATGGCCGAGCGGAAGGCTCATGGTCTCGCCGGTCGTCCTATCTGCTGATGGAGTATGGGGGCCAGTCCCTCCGGGACTATCGACGAATGGAGCTGATACTTCGGCAGATGTGGCGATATTCTTCGCAGCTTCTAACCTGACTCTTTCGCAGATTTCTGCCTTCATGAGAAGTTCGCCGCCAGTCAAACCAACCTGTGGCTCTTCCTTGAAGTAATGACATTTGAATTTCCCGTCTTCCAATTCACCCAAACCAAATAGGCCCTTTTTTACACCGTCAGATATGCTCCTAATCCAAACGTCGGAATTAATAGGCCGTGGTTCACCCGGCGTTTTCAGACTGGAAGAGTGGAGTTGTTCAGTATAAACGAAACCGTCCGGGCCATTGAGAAATTTCTCCTTGATTACCAATGGCGCAAGATTTTCCAGTATCTCGTTCTGGGCCCTGAGTTTGTCATACACAGCGTCATCTATCGGTCGGGTGTCCCCGAATGTTGGGATACCGAGGTCCGTTTCTTTGAGGCCGTCCCGTCCCGGCGATATCAACCATCGGTAATACCGGCGCAATGAATCATTCAGGTTTTCTTCATCCTTCTTCAGTTCAGACTTCAGTTGTTTTCTCTGGTTATCGGTGAGCTTCAGCTTTTGATCACCTATTATGTGCCGGTACGCCAGAGTTCTTCTAATGTTGTTATGGAACCCGATCTTTTCACTTTCCATCGGGGCCAGGAAAAACAATGTGTTGCGATGAACCCTTGGAGTGTTCCCCCGTTTTTCGTAAATTTCCCTGATCACATTGTCGTCACGGTCCATCAGGACTACCAGTTTCAAGGAAGCGTCATCCTGAACATCAGGCCTTGCCGAAACCGGGAGCAATAGTGTTTTCAACTTCTTGCCGGACAAGGCTTTTCTTAAGAGATCATTTTCAAGGTCAAAGACATCTTTAGCGGCTACATTCTCCATCCTGGTCAGCAATATGCGATTTATGTTCGGCTGATTGCTGAAAAAGTATTTGCCGCCGTCGTACTGAGTATAAAACAGGGTGTCCTTGATCTTTTCCAGCGCTTCGGCGACTACGCTAGACGGGTTGGACAATGTTGTAGCTGACCGTTTAATCTCGCCCAATGTAGCGCCAATTTCATCCTTTCCTGAAAAAGAATACATGAACATCGTTGTTGCGCTTCGTGATCCAAGTCTGAGACCTTTGTAAGCGTCGCCAAGCGCCTGGTCCACTCTCTTGGAGTTTGCGTTTGAGCCGGTTATATCCGCCGCCGCCACGCTATCGAACTCCTGACCGATATGTTTGAGAAGTTCCCGGAATAGTTCAGCCTCCGCCAGATTGAAATCCGACAGGCTAATATAAGCGGCTTCCTTATTCCTCATGGAGTGGATCACCAGAGCAAGCAGACGCAATACACCACGGGTCCTTTGAAAATTCGGGAAACTACCCCATCGATGATAGAGCGTGTCAACCACTTCCGGCATAAATGGATACGAAGCTTCGAATCGTTTCCTGTATTCAGAGGGTTCGGTATCTGGTGGTAATATTGATTCGCGTTCGGCGTATCCCATGAAAGCCTGGACCACATTAGCCACGTTTCCTGTATCAACCGAGGAGAACAACCGTTGCCTGACAATTCTTGTAATTTCAGATTCCTGAACGGGCGTGTAGATTTTCTCCATTCGGCCTACTACATGGGCTACCTGTGCCAGGAAGCGTTCAGATTCGGCGCTGTAATGTTCCAGATCACTTGAAGGTAACGTCATTAAAAGAGAAACCTGCGGCAAACCCGATGCCACGGTTGTCAATTCCTGCAAGAACGCTAATGTCTGTTCGGCAAGTGTGGTGTCGCCAACTTTGACTCCGGCCGCCTTTGTGACGTATTCCAGGACCTCGTCCATCATTATTAAAACCGGCTTGTGCTGATCGAGTAGCCTGTAAATAATGTCGCCCCCAGGGGAAACCTGGCCGGCGCATTTATCAATCTTCCCTGTAAGTTGTTCTTCCAACACGCCCCACAATGTTTCTGCGCCGCTCATGAAAACGCCGTCCATTACGACACGTTTGACGTTGGCGTTCTTATGGTAAATGGCGATCAAGGCATGTGTCTTTCCACCTCCGAATGGGGTCTGTATCTGGATTACAGGGTCCCCACCTTTCCCGGACAAACGATTCTGGACAATTGTTACGAGATTCTGGAGACCCTCAGTCATGTAGGTCTTGGAAAAGAATTGATTCGGGTCCTTGTATTCGTCAGCGCCTCTATTCAGGTAGACGTCCCAGAGTTTGGCGGCCCAAACGTCCATTGTAAGACGGCCTTCCAGAATGTCAGGGTGAGGGACAGCAATTGTGTGGAAAGATTTCATTTTCCAGACTCCAGCAATGTCGGGCGTCTATGCCCGATTGATGTTCGGGTCGTCAATCAACACTAAAGCTTTTGAAC
This sequence comes from Syntrophaceae bacterium, assembly GCA_014874425.1. Classification (GTDB taxonomy): domain Bacteria; phylum Desulfobacterota; class Desulfomonilia; order Desulfomonilales; family Desulfomonilaceae; genus CAJBEZ01. The sequence continues at coordinate 2,914 of JACWAG010000500.1, forward strand.
AAATTCCGTCAGTCGATCATAAGTCCTTTCAGGGTCCCATTTGGCCGGTTGTTTTCTTCTTGGATTTTTATGGGCAATGAAGTCCCGATATTTCTTGATATTTTTGACGTCACCCACCAGAATCGATCCCACCAGAGGTTTGAACAAATCGAGGACTTCATCAAATCTCCAATATTCCACGGATAACTCGAACTTTTTACGAAGCGGATCAGCAAGGTCTTTCGGCTTTACATTGTCAAGATTGACCCCTTTTTGCTGGACATAATCAATGACAAACCTTTCGAACGCAGCCCAGAATGAGATTGTCACCAGATCAGCGAGTTCCGCATGACATTCTTTAATAACCTCTTTGGTTTGTCCCTGTGGCAAAATGGGAAAATCAGTGTTTTGAAAAAATGAAGGATCTCCTTTTTCAAGCGCTTCGTCTACAACCGCAAGAGAGTTTCGAGTTACCTCGTATGTGCCCCACACCTTTTGCAATAGATCTTTACTGGAAGTCATAGCGGTTGCACCACCCATATCAGGTCCATGAAAAGAGCTTTGTCTAATGGCTTGGCGCGACTGAGTCTTTTGCTCTCTATCCAGTACCAACCCGGTTTATCAGTGCCCTTAAACAATCTGTTCCTGTCCTTGAACGCCGGATTCTTGTATGCCGGATTGACTTCCGGAGATCCAGTTGCCCAATAGGCCAGGTTTTCGCTTTCCAAATGGCCAACAATATCTAC
>JACWAG010000501.1 GCA_014874425.1 Syntrophaceae bacterium
ATCATACAATGTGTGCGTTCCGTGCGAACCAAATCCAATATTTTGCGCCAGATTGTGGGCTGGGATAATGGCCAACGCACCCATGTCCCAAAGTGTGAACAACCATTGGTAATCCCAGGTATCGATCTCACCACGATATGTACTATAGAACATGTTTTCCCAGTACCTGACAAACATCCTGTTGCCACAAGAAAGTTTGTCTAGTTTGCCCGCTTGACTCATGGCTGGCCATCGACTCATAGCTACATCGTAATGACTCCATGCCCTCCGCCAACTAGCCCAGCCCCAGACGTGGTTGTAAATCGAAAAGAAATAACTGTCATCACAATCATAACGACTCGACACTAGGTTGCATCCGCTGACCATGGCCACTCTGGGTTCATGCCGATAGCGATCGAGAAGCTCCTTGCAATATGGAAAAAAGCTTCTCGCTGGAATTACATCATCTTCAAGGATGATCCCTTCTTCTTCGTGCTCGAAAAACCACGTGATTCCCTCTGATACAGCGTGTTTACAGCCCAGATTGTTGTCTCTGAACAACGTTTTAACTTCACATGGCCAATCTACGGCCGTGGCGATAGAACGAGCTTTTTCGCACAATTCCCTTTCGCTGGGTCGATCGGGCCTTGGCCCGTCTGCAGCTACGTACAGAAGAGGTGGGCGGGCCTGACGTATAGCCTCAAATGCCTGGCGGGTAGTATCTGGGCGGTTGAAAATGAGGAATAAAACGGCGGTTCTCATTGGCTCCTTTATCTTTTAGCCTATTTAATTGGACAAAAGGAACATGGTATGACAATAGATAATTTTATCATTAAACCTAACAGTCTGAAATATTACATTGTTTGAATTTACCGCACCAAAATCTTGTAATCAGGCAAATTCGCAACATTGTAAAGAAGCCAACAGGTAATCGTGTCGGTGGCACGGCGTTCTGACGGATACTCTAGCTATCCCCGTTTATACCTTGCCCCACTTTAATGGTATAAAGGAAAGAAACATCATTTTGACAATCGTCTTTCCTTCGGCAAATGTTCCTATTGAAAATACTGATACTCCTTGAGAAATCACTGTTGCCACTGCTGCCCCTACGATGCCGTAATTAGGTATGAGCACAAAATTCAAGGATACATTTACAGCAGCTCCTATAAGCGTTCTGTAAAAACTGTATTTTTGCAGGTTCTCAGCCGTCAGCCAGCTTGAGCTGGCCACGCCTAAACATACAAATACACCGGCCCATGTCTGTATGGCAAGCACAGACGCTGAAGCCGCATACTGATCTCCGAAAAGGATGTGGACAATTTGGCCGCTGGCAAATGTCATCACTATTGCGACACTAATCCCAAGAAAAGCCATGAGATTGAAGAGCTTTTGTAGCCTTTGATAGCGAAGAACTTCGTTTTTGCCTTCGCTCATTACAATGGTCGGGAAAACTGAACTCACGATAGCCATGGGGACAAAATACCATACTTCGCTAATTCGAACAGCGGCCGCGAAAAGCCCTAAATCTTTATCGCCCAGCATTTGGCCTATCATAATTTGATCTATTCTCATGTAAATCATAATTGCCATGCTCGACAACATAAGGGGCCAGCTATTCCTCAAGAGAGCTGTGGCTATGTGGGGAACAAACCGCCAGTGTTTTATCGAGAGATGGTTAAACCGGAATAAAGCAATCAGCATAATCGTGGACAAAACAACTTCAGCCAGTCCTGCCATGCCAAAGGCAATCAAGGGAGCGTGGACAACGAGTAGAGCGATCTTGACCAGAGTTATGATCAGAAACGCCAAATTCATGGCATAAACGCTGAATTTCGACTGAATCTTAGCCTGGAAGTAGAAGTCAATGACATTGAACGATTGCAATACAAAGCCCGCTGCGCTCAAAAACGCCAGCCAAAAAACAAGCGGCTGTTGAGGTCGTACAAGCGTGATGGCGCCGAGAACAATGATAAGCATGGTCAGGCTGCCCATTAGTTTGAGTCCGAAGGCTGTTCCGAGAATGGTGTCCAGCTTTTCCGAACATTTGACTATATCCCTCACTACAATGTTGTCGAGACCAAGAGTCGCAAATGCGCCAAAAAGTCCAGTGAATGCCAACGCATAATTCCAGAGGCCATATTGATCTGGCCCCAAATATCTCGCAATCCAGACTCCGACAAACAGGCCCACTCCCATCCGTAGGATTTTGTCGGCAAATAGCCAAGCTGTGTTGCTGATGATTTTCCGTAAGGTAGGCCGATCACGTAGCGCCGGGATTCTATGCCACATTTTTTAAGGGCCTATTTCTAACGTCATTGATTTACACGATTATCCTAGAGATTCATTTCTATTGTTCTTCAGAATTTCTTCTGTATCTCGATTAGACGTTCTGTAAGGATCGTAGCCACCCACAGGATCGGTTTGCCCCCGATTTAGACCATTGGTTTTGGCCGATTGTCGGTTTCTTCGGCTAGTCGAGTGCCCATACCGCCTGCAAGGATAACTACTCTTATGAATTAATTACCTTAATTAAGTTGTGGGTAATTCAAACTACCGCCATCACCATGCTTCTGAAACTGAAACTGTCCTGAATAAGTTGCTCGTAGGATCCTTGGGCTGCCACTTTTCCATACGCCAGTTCTATGATCTGGTCACATCGCTGAACGGTAGTAAGTCTATGAGCGATTATCAATATAGTTAAATCCCTGTTCAGGCTTTCTATGGATTTCATTATGGATTGCTCAGTCGCATTGTCCAGAGAGCTGGTGGCTTCATCGAATATTAATACTGAAGCTCTCCGGTAAAGGGCACGTGCTATGCCGATCCTTTGACGCTGTCCACCGGATAATTGTATGCCTCGTTCACCTACAATGGCGCTATAACCTTCCCGTCGGCTTTCAATAAAATGAGCTATGTGAGCCTGTTTGGCAGCTTCACGAACCCGTTCCATATCAATGTCTTTCCTGACGATTCCAAAGGCTATGTTCTCGGCCACAGTGGTGTCAGCCAGGAAAATGCTTTGGGGCACATGAGCAATCAGGCTTTGCCACGACCGTAGGTTCTCGTTGTTTATAGGGATACCGTCAACAAGTATCTGGCCTTCAGTTGGTTCGAGCAACCCCATAAGTAGGTCCATGGTCGTGCTCTTTCCGCTGCCCGTTGGTCCAACTACACCGACCCTGGTCCCTTGTGGTATTGTAAAGTCAAGGCCATCCAGCACCCAGGGGCCGTGATCGGAGTACCGGAACCGCACTCCTTGGAATTGAATGGCACGGTGAAATGGCATTGGGACAGGTTCAGATTCCACAGCTTCTGCCGACAGTGGTTGATCTAACAGGGCTATTGCGTCTGACAGGGAATACTGATTTCCGACGACCAGCGCCCAATTGACATAAATCTGCTGCAGGGC
>JACWAG010000502.1 GCA_014874425.1 Syntrophaceae bacterium
CGGTCAAACCTTTGGGAGTCACCCCGGCAAAGCCGGGGGCTTACCACTTTTTGGTTATCTTCAAGATGCCAAACCCAAGGCACTCCCAAGTGAGCAAACAGGTCTAGGATAGCCAGCGCCCCAAGTCCGAGCAAACCGTGCAGGTACACGACATTCGGTCTGAACTGACGAAGGCTTTCCATGACCTGCCAGGTGTTATGAAAGCAGGATATCTTCGATTGGAAGGTGAGCACGCTGGAATGTGTGTCGTGCTGATAGTGAGGCTCCCATGGATAGGCCAGCGTCAGCCGCCGCTCGATGCCCTGATTGTCGTCCCAGGCGGTAACCCACTGAGGAGATGTGGTGCATACGCGTACCTCGTGTCCACATTTGCGCAGTCCATCCACTGCCTGCTTGCAGAACAATTCGTAACCACCTATGAAATCAGGTGGATACAAGTTTGAGATCACAAGAATTCTCATGTTCGATTGCCTACTGTGGATGAGCGGCGCCACACTTGCTGATAGATTTCCCACAAACGCGACGCAACGACACCAGTAGCGAACCGTGAGCGAACGTGCCTGACACATGCCTCGGAAGCAGCATCCTGTGGCCATACCCCTCGTCTCACGTCATCAAGATAGTTGCGAAGCTGGTCGTCGTTGTCAAAAACCCTGCCTGTCTCGTGCTCCACTACAAGCTCTGGCATCCCCCCAACCCGGGAACAGATCACCGGCGTGCCACACGCCATGGACTCCAGGAGGACAAATCCCATGAGTTCGGGCCTCGCCATGGAATTTCCGAAACAGTCTCGATGCGTCGACGCCAGAACAGTGACTTGCGCAGACCGATACAATTTGAGCAGTTGTGAATCGCTTGCATTCATACAGAATCGGATATTTTTGCCCCTTGCTAGTGATTTCAACAGTGCTTCATACCGCGCATCTGAGGGTCTGCCACACACAAGGAGTTCAAGGCCTTCAGGTAAAGCCCGAATGACCCGATCTATCCCCTTGTGAGGCACAAGCCTCGACACACACAAAATGCGCCCCTCTTTGCGAGAGCTTGTAGGGTCAGGTCTGAAAAAGGTCACGTCCACTGGTCCGCTCACGACCTCTGCTGGACACGTGGCCAATGGTCGAAAAAACTGCGCTGAAAACTCGGATACGCATACGAAGGAATCGATAAGATTGACTCCTTTCCACTGGAGAAGCAGGTCACTGCTATAGTGCCCGTTATCGGTTGCGACCACCGCCTTGCCCAAATGGCGGGCTGCGACGAGCGCTATCTCTCCGCAACGGGTCAGAGGCTGGTGGAGATGAACCACATCCGCTGCAGCGATGGCATCGAACAGCCCTCTGCTCACCGCATCCATTGGATCACTGCTCATAGATTCGTTTTTCACGAGCGTAATCCGCAGTCCATCGTGGTCTAGTGGGCCCCTTCCCGAATGGGAGAATGATACGATATCCGCGAATATGCGATCTTCCAGATGCCTGTTGAGCGCACGGCACAGGGTACTTACGTAGCGTTCTCCCCCTCCGATACGGCTTTCTTCTCCAAAGTATAAAGGGGTAACGTGCGTCACTCGTAACTTGCGCATGAACACTTCCGGGGGATCGCCGGTCCAGGCATCCGGAACCTCACATTTGTAAACGTAATAAAAAGCAGTGAACCTGTCGGCCGACGCTCAGAGCATTTCCTAAGATGCCGCAGGGAACGGGATTGTATCACACTGGCGCTTACATTGCCAGTTTCAAGCCGTTTGCTCAGCGATGAAGAATGAAAAATAAGCCAAATAGGATTTTTCCCTCCGTGAGTTGATTGTGTCTTGATGTTGGGCCTCATTGACGGTCCAAGGCCTTTTGATCCCAGAATGGCTCATTGTCAATCAGTTTGAATTTTTGTGCGCAGAAAAACTACATGAGGATAATGACAGGAACTCTGGGCTGATTATGAGGTGTCCGGGCAAAATCTAATTTGTAAGCGCCAAACGGCCATAGTATCGAGCTGTGTTTTGCCGAAGGAGAAGTTTCTTATGGCTTCCAGAAGTCTGAACGCCAGGTTTTTGCCAGACCCCACACCTTTGGGGAAAAAGCGCTTGATCAGACTGCCCTTCCTGATCAGTTGCTCGATAATGTGCGCCATCTGTAAAAGATAGTAAAATATCTTCGCCGCATTGGCATCCTTTGTATAGCCGTGTTCCAGCCCGTATCCTCCATTTTTCTGCGTATTGAATCCTTCATTCTCAATTTTCCATCTGATTCTACCCCCTTCGTTGGCTAAATCCACCACCCTTGATTTAGTCACTTTGATATTGGTTATCCATTTGAATTTGGAGCTTACCAAGTTTCCATCAGCGTTGGATTTTGTCTCGACGCATTCGACGACACACAGACAATGTTCCTTGTGATTCGTATCAGCATAGAAAATGTCTCCAACCCATCTGAACTCCTGTCTGACGTCTCTGTGCTTGCCTGTTACAAATGTGTAGCGGTTTTCTGGCGTCAACGAGATAAGAGTTTCGAATTCCTCATTGACGGAAGGTAGATCTTTGTCTTTCAGAACTATCATGAATCCCCACCCATAGCGCTGACAGACCTCGAATACGGATAGCCCATCCATGGTAAGTAAAATCGGTAAGCGAGGAAAAGCGTTATGAAGTTTCTCAGCCAGACGGTAGAACGCTTTGAGTTCACAATCCTGTTTTTTGGGATCAGGACCGGGGTTTTCTACAAACTCCGTCATCACTGATAACGCAAGTCCATTGGATGTGACCAGCTTCGCCTCCAACACTGAGTGATGGTAGCTGATTTTTCCATTACGCTTCCGAGTTAGGCAATGCGGGCAATGTCTTCGAGGAAAACTCAGTGTGCCAGTCCCATCTATCGCAACAACGAAGTATTTGCCGAAAAGACGGAATTGATCCAAGGTCTTTTTTACGATGAGAGTGCGGACCATTTTACACAACACTTCTTGAAAATGCCGTGGGTCCAGCTTGCAGAACACCTTGTTGAGCGTATCACCATGTGGCAAGCCTGACACTCCAAAAAGCGCCTCGCATGTCTTGCTTGAAGCCGGAGTGCGTAAAAGTAGCCCCACCTGACGCCGTGACGGTAAACGTAACAGATACATCAACACTCCGACAAAGGCCAAACAGGACATGCTATATTCTGTCTTCCCAGGATAACGCCGGTCTTTAACCCCAGAAAAGAGACCTCTTATGTCCCCGAAAAAATGATTCATCGTACAAAAAAGCACGCTGAGAATGCTTTGCTGTTCATTCCCTCCCTGATTCGAAAAATGATGAAAACCGGAAGAATTTATGCTAACAAAATCTTTTAAAGCCGCATTTGATAGATTCATAGACCACCATTCTTTGTTAATATGTCAAAATGGCTCTATCAAATGCGGCTATCTTTTCAAAACTATTCCTCATATCGCGAAAAAATAATTTCATAACGCCATGGTCATATCCATAAATCGCGATTATCGCGACATTTTCAACACGAACTTTTTTCAGTCTTCAGAGCTGTTAGGAACAGATCCCTCTAAGCTGTTTTGAAAAAATTATCCTTAACATATCGTGCAATTGCCGGCGCCGAAGTAAATCCAGGGCTGTCTATTCCAATAAGATGGATTA
>JACWAG010000503.1 GCA_014874425.1 Syntrophaceae bacterium
ATCATTCATCTGTTTACGTCTACGCGCTGATTGAACACGACATTCAGTCATGTAAAATAGTAGGTTTCCATTCTCGTCCCGTTCTGAGGAGTGAGAGTTTATACTTGAATAAATTCTTAGCTTCAATGCCTTTTCAAGCGTATCGAGAATGTCCGTCTCGTCGACATCGAGAAATCTCTTGATTTTAAAGGCTTCGAGTCTGGCAAATATTGACCAGCAGGAATCATTTACAACTTTGGCCGGTCCCATTCCATGAGGACCCTCTATTGTCTGAAACCACAACCCATCCCCGGTTACCCACATCTTGGCGATATCACTTATTAGTAAGAGCAACTCTTCGCGAGATTTCTCAAACAGTATCGCCGGGATCCCGTTTCTCGTTTCGATATTGAAATGTGGGGCCAACCTGGTCATAGCGCTTTGAAAATGTCTTTGCACAACATCTTGTTCTGCAACAAGAGCCTCTGAGACCCCCAGATTCAAGGCGGCTTGAGTAAACCAGATTCCGTAGTGCGTGATTACGTGCCCCAGAAACATGCCAATGACTTGTCTCAATTCATCGTTTCTAAGATCAACAATTTCATGTGCCTTGTCCTGCAACATAATTAACTCCAAAACTGAGCTGAAAATTTATGACCTGACAAAATGCCCTGAACGCCCACCAGACTTTTCCATGAGCTTGATATCGGATATCACCATGGCCCTGTCTACTGCCTTAAGCATGTCGTAAATCGTTAGGCACGTGACCGAGACCGCTGTCAATGCCTCCATCTCAACCCCGGTCTTCGCTGTAACCTTGACCCGCGCCTCGACGTTTATAGTGCTATTTCCCCTGTCTGGCGAAAATTCTATGGTAACGGAATTCAATGGAAGAGGGTGGGCAAGTGGGATCAATTCGGGGGTTTTCTTCGCCGCCATTATTCCTGCTATCCGAGAGACCCCGAGAACGTCTCCCTTCTTGGCCTCACCCCGCAAAATCAGTTCCAGTGTTTCCGGTTTCATGTAAACCTTGCCGTGCGCTACAGCAAGTCTTTCAGTTATTTGTTTGGGACCGACGTCTACCATTATTGCCTGGCCCTTTTCATCAAAATGCGTCAATTCAGACATGCGATCATCTCCGTTTCGGTATTCCCATGATTCTGATTATTTCTGAACCGGGTCCAGCCTGTGAACCAATGCGGCGGCGTGTGCAGCGAAACCCTCATATCGAGCTAAAGTCAGTGTCTTAGGCGCAAGTAAATAGAAACCTTCTTTTGTAACTTCGGCGAAAGACATTTTTCTGGTAAAATCCCTTACGGACAAAGCAGACGCTGTGCGACCAAACCCAGAAGTAGGGAGGATAGCGTTTGGACCAATTGAGTAATTAGCCAGAGTTCCTGGAGTAAATGTTCCGAGCAGAACTTCGCCGGCTGTAACTATCCGATCAAGGATATCCCTAGGATTGGCTGTTAGCGCCTGAAGGTGTTCTGGAGCAAAGTCGTTAACAAATCTGATGGCGTCTTCCATATCGGCCGCCAGGATTACCCCTCCGGAATTACTCAGGACAGTTTTGCAATAAGCTTTTCTTTCCTCGGGCAAATCGTCTACAAGTCCAGGGATGATCCTTAAAGCTTCTTTGGCCAAATCAGTATCAGGAGTCACCAGGTAAGCTGAAGAATCCGGACCGTGCTCCGCCTCGATCAAAAGGTCAGTTACCGCTGTAATTGCGTCAACCGACCCGTCGGTCAATATTATGGCCTCGCTTGGACCGGCCGGCAGACCCGTGTCAATTTCGGCCGCAAGCCATTGTTTGGCCGCGAGAACATAACCTGAACCAGGTCCCACTATTTTATCGACGGCCTTAATTGTTTCTGTTCCACATGCAAGGGCGGCTATCGCTTGGACACCGCCAACCGCATAAAACTCATGGACGCCGATAATGACCGCCGCCGCCATGGTCGCATCGTCCGCCTTGCCGAATTTATCCGGCGGGCTAACAGCGACTATTCTTTTAACACCAGCGACCTTGGCCGGAACCGCCGCCATCATCATCATCGAAGGAAAAGACCCCTTGCCTCGTGGAACGTAAATTCCCGCAGAGTTCAGAGGTATTGTCTTTTCACCGGCTATTACACCCGGCATGATTTCGATCTCCCGAATTTCGGGTTCCTTTTGAAAATCGTGAAACCGGGTTATGTTGTCTATAGATTTTTCAATGGCGTCCCTCAGATCGGGCGCCAATTTATCCAGCGCTTGCTCCATTGTTTTTCTAGGGACTCTAAAATCTTGTGAACCCATCAGAGCGCCATCGAATTTCATGGTGTAATCGGATAGAGCAAGGTCTCCCCTCGATTTAACGTCTTCTATAATTGGAACGACTCTGGGGATCAAATCCCTGAGTCCTACGTTTGGTCTTTCTGTTAGTTTCTTGCGCTGAAGATTGTCAAGCCCAGCCAGTTCGACATAATTGATTTTCATATTCCACCTCTGAACCTCGCCAACAGTTCCCGGAACAAATCCTTAAACGATGGTAGCCTGACCGTCTAGACATTTGCGAAGATAAACGGACCAATGACCTGGAGCAAGGCATTCTTTTAAATTGTAGACTTTTCCTATATCATAGAAAGCATAACAATTTTCCAGATTAATCAAAGATTTTTTGGAAGGCGAATATGGAAACAGATTTCAATAAAGCTGAATGGAGTTTTTTTGTCACAGCTCTGAAAGAAGAGGCCAGAGACGTGTTGTGGAAAGTGGGGGCTACGGTTGAACCTGAAACACTCTTAACATCAGTAATGCAAGACTTGGAGGAGCTTGGCCCCAAGCCGGAATCCGAAGAGACTCGGACTCAAGAGGAGATTTGGAAACAGGTCCGTGAACGTCTCCTGGAAGCGGCCTACGCAACCAGACCCTATTGTGTCAAATGCGGAGAATGTTGTTCCAATGGTAGTCCTACACTGTCAATCGACGATATGAATCTCTTTGAATCGGGGGCGCTTAAACCAAATGACGTGTTCACTCTGCGCAAAGGCGAAACCGTATTTGACAGCCGTCTTGAAACAAGCGTTCCAAACGAACTGGAGAGAATCAAGATACGCGAAACTCCGGGAGAAAAGACCTGTATTTTTTATCAGAAATGGAATCGTGAATGTTCAATTTATGATCAACGTCCTGAGCAATGCAGGATCCAGGAATGCTGGGCGCCAAATTCTGTAGCCTACACCAGGAAATCGCCGCTGAACAGGAAGCGCCTGTTTGAGGCGACCGGCGACATATGGAAAATTATTGAGAAGCATGAAGAAAGATGCTCCTACGAGGATCTGTCCAGAGAGATCAGCCGATTAGCCGCAACCAAGGGACAAACGGTAGAGAATATATTGGAATTTCTTAGTTTCGATCATCATGTCAGGGAATTTGTATCTGAAAAATTGGGGATAGGGGCTGAAACCCTTGATCTTCTTTTTGGGCGTCCATTGAAAGATTCTCTGAAGTTTTATGGGCTGACACTAGACGAACGCAAAGATGGAACATTTGTCCTAAGGCTCATTGAAGATCAGGAGTGAACCCAGGAAATTGCCGATTTCGTGAATTATCTCGGCGCCACCACTTGAAACGTCCATACCACTTTTCAGACCTGGTAGAGACAGCATATCCCTAGTGAACCGGAATCATGGTTGATTTACTGTCCTGTATAAAACAGTGACCTGGGGCCTAGCCGACGAGGCTTAAACGGGTCGAAATCGTGGCCCCTGCATACATAAATTTGGCGAATCGGTTCACCATGATACATTACTTCGTAGGGAGGGAGCTGCTCAACAGAGGAAAAGTTCTCGTAAATAGTCAGTAACACAGAACTTGTGGGACCCAGTGGCTTTGCGCTGACAAAAAGGATGTTTTTGCCGGCTAGATCGTCATAGGATCTGTTCCATACATCAAATTGAGTGGGCCTATCCCAGGGAGCGAGATACCTGACATTAGGCTGTCCGGGTATATTGAACTCAAGAAGAGCGCAAAGTTGATATGAGTCCGCAGCGATAACATCATCTTTCTTGATTAAACTTGGCAAGTATTGACCTAAGCCGGCCCAACCGTGAGTTTCCCAGATGATTCTGTCGGCCTTCCATATGCGTCTTTCGACAAAAGCGGGAACCAACCCCACCCAAGCGTGCGCAGTGATCACAACTACGAGCAAAACAGAAACTATTGTCCCTGTTCGCACGAATCTTCGAACACCAAAACGTTCAGAAATAAATTTAGTGGCAGGGTCATCACGATCCAAAAGGGCCATTACCGTGAGAATACCTGTTGACAAATAGCCCATTACCGCCCAGTTCGCTTCAGCGTGCCCTTTAAAAGCCATTACGCTGAACAGAAGAAGCGGAGTCCCCATCATCAGGAGTAACAACTTATTGTCATTGCGCGCTCGAAATTGTGAAACTGTTGACGAAAAAATCGCCGCTATTATCGCGAAGTAGAAGAATGGGGAAATAGTCAGCAACTGTGAGAACTGATACCCCAGACCATCGGAGACTCGTCTCCAGAACCCGCTATGCGCCGAACTGATGAAGAGAATATGTTTGAACGACGCCCATTCGTTCTGATAATTCCACCATATAATCGGCAAAGTAAAAAGGGCCGCTATAATGGCCCCCACCCATGGGTCCTTTTGCGCCAACAAAAACCTGTAACGCTTCGACGAAATAAGCCATAACAACATGGCCGGCAAGATCAAGACGCCTGTATATTTACTAAGGATGGCCAGCCCAGAGGCTATGCCGATGAGATAAAAATAGGCTGAATTTTCTGTCTTTAGAAGCTTGGCTGCGGACCACAATGCAAGCGCCCAGAACATGATCAGAGCGTTGTCATGAACTGCTGTGCCGGCCCCAAATAGAGACAAAGGCGCCAGGTTGAAGAATAGGGCGGAATAAGCTCCAGCGCGACGGGAACCGGAAACCAGGACCGCCGAAAAATAGACAATTAGAGTCGTGACAAACGAAGCGATCAGAAAAGGAAACCTTACAGTGAATGGCGTTGATCGCCCAAAAATCTCTGTAGATAGTCTTATGAGATAGGCTGTCATCCCCGAATTGTCGAAGTAAGACCAGTCCAAATGGCGCGACCAGGCCCAGTAGCTACATTCGTCGGGTATCAAGTTCAAGTGGGCCAGAAATATCAAATGCCAAACGAAAACAGCAAAGATTGCCGCTATCAAAGGCCATTTTTCATGGCCAAAATCATCATCATTTTTGAGCATCTGTTATCTCTGTGCCTTTGTAGTCGCATTTCGTTCCTACCCTACAGAACCTGTAATCAGATTCAGACCTTGTCTTGTGTGTTTTTTTGATTTGGGTCGTCGAATGATTAATTTTGAATCTCCGGTCCAAGATAGAGTTTATGTCCCTTAGAATTTCGTTTGAGTCCCGATCGTATTGCCATACTCACCACATTTTTGTATCAACTCATTGAAAAAATGTCTACCGCTCACATAGGATTCAAAGAAGTAAGGCGCCGCAGTTCGGGTCCAGGTCTTAATTTTGATCCTTTCTTGACGTGGAATAGCGGGATTTGTTAAGTTCATGAAGTCGTAATGTCCACATCGATTTATGGAAATTGTAGCATTGGACGCTCTAACACTATTAGGCGTAGCTGTTGCTTTGGGCATGGACGCATTCGCTGTAGCGCTCGCAGTTTCGAGTGGTCTCAATCCCGTAACTTTCGGCCAGATATTCAGGCTGACCTGGCATTTTGGACTTTTTCAATCGTTGATGACATTTATCGGTTGGTTAGGTGGCGCAACCGTGTCTAACATAGTCGGTGGGCTGAACAACTGGATCGCCTTTGGACTCCTTGTTTTTGTTGGCCTCAAGATGCTGAAAGAATCCTGGGACACTGCAAAACGTGTCGAAGGATTTGATCCGACAAGAGGTTGGAGCCTTGTGGGCCTTTCGGTAGCTACGAGTCTGGACGCCTTGGCGGTCGGTATGTCTTTTAGCCTGATAGGGATGAAGATATTGGTTCCCGTTTTAATCATTGGCGTTACGGCATTATTGATGACCTTAGTAGGAATGAAGATCGGACATCATGTAGGTAAGAGTCTAGGCAAATGGGCGGAACGTGCCGGGGCGATAGTCCTGATTATAACAGGCGTTCGTATCCTAATCTAGGCCCTAGTTTGAGTCACAGTAGCAAAAATTAACCAATTTTCTAGATAGTACATCAATTAATCGCAGTAAAGGTGGTTGATATGATTCTCGACTTTCAAACAAACAGCCTGACAACAGTTACTCAGTCAGGACCTGGCGTATGGCAAATTGAGTTGAACGCGGGAGACAATCTCCTCGAAGTTTCCGTTTTTCTCGAAATAAAAGCCCCTACTTTGGACATCAGAAAATCCGAAATAATTCTAAAGAGAGATGTTCTCGGAGTCATTCCGGATATGTCCTCGGCGGCGGCAAAGCTTGTAGGAGTTAGAGTCGGCCCTGGTATGACAAAGATTGTTCGGGAACTCGTCGGAGGCGTAGAAGGCTCCAACTGGATCGCGGACTTAGTCCTTGAAGCCATGGAAATGCTTGTCAACGCCATAACCGTCCCTGAACTTGGCAAGGCCGCTGAAAAGGGCGGTGAACAAATTCGAGTATCAAGCGACGGCCCGAGAATTTTCTTGAATGACGTAGTTATTGGTCCTGAAATGATCAAGGTCCTGGGCGCCAATCCACGGCTTAAAGATAGTTGCGCCGCATTTCAGAATATCGAATGAAAGGAGACTCAAAATTGATTTCAACAACCATGCCCATATATAGACGAATGAAATCCTGCGGTGTTCAGAAACAGGGCGCTGACAAGAGAGTCATTTCAGGAGTGTTGGAAGACGAACTATACGCTATGCAATGTGAAATTCTGGTTGACTGGCCAAGTCTAACGATAGAGTCAATTCAGGCCAGACTGAAAAGATTCACTACAGTCAAGTGCATTCTTGCGGAAAAGGTTTTTCTTCGGTCGGAAGGCTGGAAAATTGATAGCCAGATCGAGGGGAAAATCAAGAAAGAACTTGGCCGGAACGGCTGTCGCCATATGGCCGCGTTGATGATTGATTGTCTTCGCAGCCTCGCCAGGTCCGAGCTTGCCAACAACCTGCGCTCCTCGATGGAAACAGCTCCCAATTTGGACAAGGATCGTTTTATTGAGAATTTTTTTAAAGACCACCCTGATTTGAAAGGCATTGCGAAAATTCGCTGAATCAACTTGTGAGGTTCTTTACCGATGAGAATAGACCTGCATTGCCATACGAGCCCTATGTCTTCATGTAGCGAGATGACCCCTGATGAAATGATGATGTCAGCCATTGACGCCAAATTGGATGGTATCTGTTTGACTGAACACAACCGTGTTTGGACGCCTGAACAAGCTGATTCCTTAAGTCAAAAATACGGGATAGCGGTACTTAGAGGAATAGAAGTGACTACAACTGGTGGAGATATTTTAGTATTTGGAATTGATACTGCACCAGAGGGACTGCTGACGCCCCAACAGCTAAAACAAATCGTAGACGCTAATGACGCCATAGCAATAGCCGCTCATCCTTTTAGGGGCTTTCTTCTGTTTGGATTTGGGATACTTCAAATGAATGTGAATGACGCTTTTGAGAACCCAACTTTCTCGCAGGTCCATGCTTTGGAGATTTGTAACGGAAAAGTCACTGACGAGGAAAACGACTTTGCCCGTCAGGTAGCTGATGCTCTAGGTCTCATTAAAATTGGCGGCAGTGACGCTCATTCCAGAGAAGCCGTCGGGACCTGTGTGACAAATTTCGAAGCCGAGATCAAAAATGAACGGGACTTGATCACTGCTATCATGAACCGAAGCTTTTCACTCGAACGATGCAAGTAGGACCGGTTAGCTGCAACGTTAATAACGGAAGGGTAAATAGTCAAGCGGATGGAATCAAACAATATGAAATGGTCTGAGTGGACTCGAGGGATGGAGCGATTTCTGCGTCTGAAGACATTTCCAGTTGGTTTAAAGCTGCTCGAAGATGTAGAAGACCTAAACAATTACAAGTGGCTCAGACGACCTACGGAAAAACTTTCTTTATGTCAGCTCATTACGATTGTAAGGACATTTGACTGGACAATAGGAGGGACAGCGGAAGATCTTGCTACCCCCGGTTGCGCTTCTGTCCTGGGGTTGTCTCAACTCGACGAATTCGTTACCAGCGGCGAGATGCGCAGCAAGGTCTGGCTCGAAAAGAAACAGGACGCTGCCAATTGCGAAGCCATAATGCAGAGAATCCCGTTCGGAAAGTATAATGCTTTTATTTTGGCGCCATTGGCTTACGACCCATTTGAACCTGATCTTGCCCTTATTTATGGAAATCCCGCGCAGATGTCACTGATGATTAACGCTATTCAGTATGACAATTTTCAGAGACTCGTGTTTTACTCGGTGGGAGAAAGCTCTTGTTCCGATGTCATCGGGAGGGCTTTTGTAGACAGGGAACCAGCTCTGTCAATTCCCTGCTATGGAGAGAGAAGGTTCGGCGCCGCCATGGACGATGAACTGGCTATAGGTTTGCCACCGGAGAGTTGCGAGCGAATTCTCCAGAACCTTGAAACATTGTTTAAGCGAGGTATTCGCTACCCCATCTCCCAATATGGGGCGCAGGTTAGTCCATATAAAGCGCTGGACGCTGTTTATGGCTTTTCTGAGCGAAAGACTTCTTAGTTCGATCAAATTGCGATGGACCATATTTGGTCTTCGTGAGGTGGCAAGAGCACACTGACGAAACCGAATTCCGGGACAAACATCTCAGAATTGGCAATACCGCTACATAATTTCTGTGAAGTTCAATTATGAGCAAAAACGTTATCCGAATCTTTGCCTTGTCGACCCTTATCCTGATCGTTTTGGCGGGAGGGTTCTGGTGGTGGCGTCTCCACAGGCAGCCGACACAAGCAGGCCAATTAACCCTTTATGGCAACGTGGATCTTCGTGAAGTGAATCTGGCGTTTAACGGCAGTCAGCGTATTGCCTCGATTTACGTCGAAGAGGGAGATAGGGTGACCAGTGGCCAATTGCTAGCCGAGCTTGAAACCCAGCGGTTGGAAGACGCTTTCAAACAGGCCGAGGCTCTGGCGTTGCAACAGGGCGAGGTTCTCAAGAGGCTTGAGGCCGGCAGCCGGATCGAGGAAATTCGCCAGGCGGAGGCCAACGCCAACAAAGCCCGAGTTGATGCAGACAACGCCCAACTCCTATGGGAACGCACACGGGAACTCTTGCGTGATCATGCCGTATCCCAACAAAAGGCCGACGATACGGAAGCGGCCGCTAAGGCTGCCATAGCCACTTGGAAGGCTGCCCAGCAGGCTTGGGAACTAGCCTTGGCAGGCTCGAGGATTGAAGACATTGAAGCCGGTAGAGCGGCGTTAAAAGCCGCTCAGGCCAACTTATCCCTGCGGCGGCAGGAACTAAAAGACGCTCGGCTCTATGCGCCAGCCGACGGTATCATCCGCGACCGGATCCTTGAACCCGGTACCATGGTGACACCTCAAAATCCAGTCTTGATCCTTGCCCTGACCAACCCACTCTGGGTCCGGGCATACGTGTCCGAGCCAGACTTGGGCAAACTTCGCCTCGGCATGAAAGCCACGATCACCACGGATAGTTATCCAGGAAAGGTTTACGATGGCTGGGTAGGTTTCATCTCGCCAACCGCGGAATTCACTCCTAAGACCGTCGAGACCACCGAATTGCGTACGCGACTGGTTTATCAGGTACGAGTATTCGTACGTCAGGGGGAAAACGAGTTACGGCTGGGGATGCCGGCGACGGTCACCATTGATATTGAACAAGCCTCAATCCCCAATCCGCCTGGCGCTGGACGTTCTTGATGTTAACAAAAGATTCAACCTCAGACTCGGCCAACTCGGCGGGTCAGGTTCTTGATTTCAAGGACGTTACCAAGGTTTTCAAGTCAGGCAACCGGAGCGTGGAAGCCTTGCAAGGCGTTAGTTTTCAGGTGCGGCCTGGCGTTATCACCGGTTTGATCGGCCCCGATGGCGCGGGCAAGACCACAATCATGCGCCTGGCCGCCGGCTTGCTGATTCCTAGTTCCGGCAGGATTACCTTTTTTGGCGTCGACATCCTACAACACCCCTCACGAGTTCAATCTTCGCTGGGTTATATGCCGCAACATTTTGGACTCTACGAGGACCTCACTGTTCGAGAAAATCTCGATCTTTACGCCGACTTGCAGGGGGTTGGTCATTCAGAGCGGCCAGCCCGCTACTCTCAGCTCTTGGACATGACAGGTCTGGCGCCGTTCACGTCGAGGTTAGCGGGGCAGCTTTCCGGAGGGATGAAACAGAAGCTTGGCCTAGCCTGCACGCTGGTCCGTTCTCCCAGTCTTCTGCTGCTCGACGAGCCAACGGTAGGCGTAGATCCTGTTTCGCGTAGAGAGTTGTGGGCCATCGTAGGAGGCCTGGTTAAAAGCGAGGGAATGAGCGTCCTGCTCAGTACGGCCTACCTGGACGAAGCCGAGCGTTGTAGCTGGGTTGTGCTGTTTCATGAAGGAAAGATCCTGGGAGAGGGGACCCCTATGAATTTCAGCGCTCCCATGAAAGGCCGAACATTTAGTGTCTCTGCTTCTGGAATCCAAAAACGCTCCATGCAACAGCGTTTGATGGATAACCCCTCAGTTGTCGATGCCGTCATTCAGGGAGAACAGGTTCGCGTCGTTGTGAAGTCAGGTGTGCAAACAGATGCGGAATCTTTGCTTCCCGGCGCTGGCGACGTCATGCTGCGTGAAGTTGAGCCGCGCTTCGAAGACGGATTTATTTCTCTGCTCCGCGAACGAGTGGCCGAAACTTCACAAAGGATGTCTTTCGATATTGGCGAGCTGTCTTCCAGTCAAGCCCTCTCAGCGGCGAGCGGACCGATAATCAAGGTTCAGGATCTAGAGCGGCGCTTCGGGGATTTCTATGCCGTGCGGGGCATCACGTTCGATGTTGGTCGCGGCGAGATCTTTGGACTGTTGGGGGCCAATGGCGCGGGTAAGTCCACAACGTTTCGCATGCTCTGCGGCTTGCTGCCGGCCAGTGGGGGAACTTTGAGAGTCGCTGGATTGGACCTGCGTCATTCGGCCGCAACGGCTCGCGGCCGCATCGGATACATGTCTCAAAAATTTTCGCTTTACGGTATGTTAAGTGTTCTAGAAAATTTGCAATTTTTTGGCAGCGCCTATGGTCTGGATCGTCGGCGCCGGGCAACGAGGATCGACTGGGCGCTGGAACAGTTTGAGCTTCAACCGGTGTCTTCAGACACCAGCGCCGATCTCCCACTGGGCTACAAACAGCGTTTGGCGCTCGCTTGCGCCTTGATGCACGAGCCCGACATCCTGTTTCTTGACGAACCCACATCGGGCGTAGATCCTCTGGCTCGCCGTGAATTCTGGCGCCGCATCAGTGCGCTGGCCGAACGGGGGATCACCGTGATGGTGACCACTCATTTCATGGAAGAGGCTGAATATTGTGACCGGCTGGCCATCATGGCCGCCGGCGAAATTCTCGCCTTGGGGACTCCAGAGCAGATCAAGGATAGGATGCGGACAGATTCCCAACCGGAACCTACTATGGAGGATGCTTTCATCGGCCTACTCGAAGAACACGAGAGAATGGAAGCGAACGCCGCATGAGCGAGACGAGCCAATCTTTACCCCCTCCGCCAGTCCGCTTCGGATCCTTGATGCGAATGAATGGCTTGATCCGAAAGGAATTTCTTCAGATCCTACGCGATCCTAGCAGCATCGCCATCGCCTTCCTGATGCCGTTCTTTTTGCTGCTGCTTTTCGGTTACGGGGTATCGCTGGATGCTGAGCACGTCCCGGTGGCCTTGGTAGTGGAGGCCCCAGATCCGGAGACAGCCAGTCTTGCAGGCTCCTTTATGGCTTCGCGTTATTTCTCGCCTACGGTCTACTCAAGAATGTCCGAAGCCATCACAGCCATGAATGAAAGGCGGGCGGACGCGATCGTCCATCTGCGCTCAGATTTCGGACGGATGATTTATTCCTCTGGAGGCGCGCCTATCCAGGTAATTATCGAAGGCTCGGACGCCAACACGGGTCGCCTTGTATCGGGTTATATCGAAGGGACGGTTCAGATCTGGCTCGCCCAGCAAGCCCGGTTCAAGGGCCAATCCCTCCAGGCGCCGGTTGATATGCGTCCAAGGATTTGGTTCAATTCCGAGGTGCGCAGTCAAAACTTCCTGGTGCCAGGCCTGATTGCCGTCATCATGACCCTGATCGGAGCCTTGTTAACGTCAATGGTCGTAGCGCGAGAATGGGAACGTGGCACGATGGAAGCCCTGGCCGTGACACCTGTGACAATGACCGAAATCCTTCTGGGCAAGCTTATTCCCTATTTCATTCTCGGTATGGGTGGGATGATACTGGCCGTTTCCATGGCGTATTTTTTGTTCGAGGTCCCCCTTCGAGGTTCGCTGTGGCTGTTAATCGCTACGTCTGCCTTGTTTCTCTTGGTGGCGTTAGGAATGGGTTTACTGATTTCGATCATCGCGCGCAATCAGTTCGTGGCCGGTCAGGTGGCCATCATAGTGACTTTTTTACCGGCGTTCATTCTCTCTGGCTTCATTTTTGACATCGCGAGCATGCCGGTTGGGGTCCAAGTTATTACCCACCTGATTGCCGCCCGTTACTACGTGGCGATTCTCCAGACAATCTTCTTGGCCGGTGATATTTGGAGCGTCATTGTGCCCAACACCATGGCGCTGTTCGTGATGGCTGTTTTCTTTCTCGGTGTGAGCCGGCGCAAGGCTCGTAAACGTCTGGATTAGGAGTCTGACTGATGTGGCGGCGCATTGTAGCGCTTATGAGAAAAGAATTTCTGGCGATTCTCAAGGACAAAAAAAGTCGGATTGTCTTGATCGGTCCTCCCATTATCCAACTGTTGGTCTTTGGTTATGCCGCCACCTATGACCTCAACCAAGTCCCCTTCGCTGTCTACAATGAAGACCAGGGCGAGGCATCCAGAGATCTGCTCGCCAAACTGCGTCTCTCACCGACCTTTCATGAAGTTGCAATAGTCACCCATGACGCCGAAATTGCCCCTCTGATAGATAGCAAGAAGGCGCTGCTATTGATTCACCTCGGCCCCGACTTCAGCCGCAACCTAGACCAAGGTATACCTGCTCCGCTGCAAGTCATCGTTGACGGCCGCAACTCCAATACCGCTATGATCGCCCTGAACTACATCCAATCGATCGTCGAGGTATTTAACAAGGAATGGAACGCCACCCAGCAGCTAGGAACCCCACGAGCGTACCTGGTAATCCGAGCGTGGTTCAACCCAAATTTGGAAAGTCGCTGGTTTATCGTGCCGGGCATCATCGGCCTGCTGACACTGGTGGTCACGATGCTGGTCACTGCTCTGTCAGTGGCTCGCGAACGCGAACAGGGAACCTTCGATCAACTTCTCGTCACACCGATGCGACCGACAGAGATCGTCCTTGGCAAAGCTCTACCTGGCTTTATCATCGGTTTTGCCGAGGCAACGCTAATCATGGTGGTCGCCGTCTATTGGTTTCGCGTTCCTTTACTCGGCCATCTGGTGACCCTTTACATAGGGCTGTTCCTTTTTCTTCTCTCCGCGATTGGGGTGGGACTGATGATCTCCTCCATTTCCTTGACGCAACAGCAAGGATTGCTAGGCGCCTTTCTCTTTCTCGTGCCGTCGATTATCCTATCGGGATTCACCACACCCATAGCCAACATGCCCCCGGCTGTGCAATATGTGACTTACATTAACCCGTTACGCTATTTTATGGTCGTCCTGCGGGCAGTTTTCCTGCAGGGCGCTCCTTTTCTATCCCTGCTGAATCAGTTCTGGCCTATGGCCTTGATCGGTATTGTGACCCTAAGTCTTGCAGGCTGGCTTTTCCGGCATAGGATGAGTTGATCCTAATTGAAAAGGCCATCCGGCGTTTTGCTGGATGGCCAGTTTAGTGGCGCCACGTCAATTAACGCAGTCACATCAATCATCCTTGATGTCAAGCAGCTTCTTTACCAAATCCTTTTCATGATCGTAGTTCGCAACACGCTGGATCATGATTTTTTGCGCCATAACTGGTCCAGCCCCATGCCATGTCGCTACCCCGTGTTGCCCTGCTGTCCAGTGTTGGAGCAACTTGTGGGCCTTAAGAATGTCTTCAGTTGGCTTATCTGAACCAAAACTGTAAAATTCCTCAACGTATTGTTTTGTTTCTGGATTGTTGAGTTCTTTCATTGATGGCATTGTAACAATCAATCCACCGCCTATATCGCCGGCCAGCGCCATAACCCGCCAGAACGAGTTACAAATATTTAGCTTCGAAACGTTACCCATCAATTCATCGGGTAGAAAAACACCTGAGCCCACAGGATCTTCAGATCCCAGTCTCGCTGCGGCAAGGCCACAAGCCCGTCCGGTTTCCCTCAGAACTACCATTTCAGTTAGCTCATCGTTGATATGCGGGACTTCTTCAAGGCCCTTATACTCCTGGATAAGTTTGCAGGCCCCTATAATCTGATTCATAAAACCGACCTTACATGTGCCTCCACAAGTCATGCGATGAGTCCTGGCGAACCTGACTACAAAATTCAGGGAATATTTTGTTTCGCCGCAATGGAACACACGATCCCACGGAACGAAAACATTGTCGAAAACCACCATCGCTGTTTCTCTTTGCCCGAACAATGGATTGCCAAGTTCATCGATGTTGTCAGCCAGCTCCCTTTCAGCGGAGTAGGGCGAATATTGACAAACATAAGTAATCCCTTCAGCGTCGGATGGCACAGCGAACGCCACAGCGTAATCGGCCTCATCATCCGTTCTGGCGTTTTGGGGCAGCACTACCAGCTCGTCACACGCGTAAGCGCCGCTGATATTGATCTTTGCCCCTCTAACAACAATACCGTCCGGGTTCTTTTCTACTATTTTCAGAGACAGATAAGGATCAGGCCAATCGATGGCCCGTTTCATCCTGTGTCCTCTGGGTTCTGTCAATGCTCCGGCTACTGAGAGGTCTTCCCGCTGAACCATTTTCAGGTATTCAATAAACCTGGGATGATATTGTGTGCCCAGGTCTCTATCCATTTCCCACGTTGTCGAAGCCAACGCATGGAACGCGTCATACCCCACACACCTGTAAATGCAGGTGCCAAGGTTTTCAGCGGTAAATGTTCCAGCTTCCGCTTTCGCCACAAGATCTTCAATACTGGCGCTGACATGAGTGTAACGATTGACAGTTTCGTTTATTAGCGGAGAATAGCAACTCATAATCTTTGAATACTCTGGATCCAGCGCCCATCTGTAGCTCGCCTTATTGGATTCAACCACGGTTCTTGTGTTTGGATTTTCGAGAATATTTTCCACTCTCTGGCCATTCATGAATACTCTTGGTTTTTTATCGCTTAGTCGAGCTTCGAACTCTTCGGGAGTTTTTAGAGCCATTATTAAAGCCTCCTTGAAAAAACATTTCACAACTCTATAATTTACAACCCCAAGGTGAAGATGTATGTGGTACCTTCCCTTTAGAATTGATATGCCTGGTTTTCTATTGTGTCCTTCTAAGGTGGAACGTGGATATTGTGTAATATTTTGATTAAGTGGCTACATTACGGACACGGAATGGAGAAACCAGGATCTCCCCATTCATTAACTCAACTTTTTCCGTCACAATATTCAGAAGCCCAATAGATTGTTCGAGTTTTTTTTTACGAACCTGGTTCTTACTCAAAGAAGAGGTTTCAATTTCAGGATTGAGTATCAGACAATGAGAATAGTCGGAAGGTGTCGGAGTGTGAACTACTTCCCCTAAGTTTTCTCTGTAAATTCTGCCCACATTAATTCTTGCCCAAAATATGGTCTCAGGGTGATCTCTTTTGATATTGCTCAAAACTGCCAACCGTTCCAAATGTACAGAAGGTTGAGCTTCTCTATCAAGGAACAGTTTTGAACTGATACGACCATCCTCATGGCGATTACGTGCGTCAACACGCCTCAGCACGTGATCAGTATCTTTAATCGACACAATTGGTTTGATTGAAAGATTCACAACCAAGAAAGGAAGGTCTGAATAGTAGAAATCTGACCAATGTCGTCTGGTAAAACTATATCCTCATTCTCTACCCATGTGTCTGTGTGCCGTAACAAGGCAGAACAAACCGCCAAAGATTTTTCTTTAACTATTGCTAAGTCAAACTCTTTGCCGTTGAACTCCCATTCAAATTCTATCTGGCCGTCCGACAAAAGATACACATAGGGTTCCGGCAACGCAGCACCGGATTGTTCCGCCATCTTCTTGAGTTGGGACAGAGTTTTATAAGCCAAATCAATCGTCTCATCTGTCGCTGGGGTATCTTCTTCTATATCCCAATTTAACCGCATTGCTCTAAACATTTCCAGTCGCTTAGATGCCATTGGATATGTGAGGGCTATGGTCGACATCTCTTTTGCAAGAAGTGTATCTATGAATTGCCTTATATCTACGATTCTCCTGTTTAAATTCCATCTTTCGTCTAAATTCATATTTGTGTCCGGATCTAACTTGTCATATTTGCTGCGAGAATTGGCGGACTCATCAGGAACAACATAGAAACGTAATATCTGTTGTTCCAGTTCACTTTGGTCGAAACAATATGTAGATATGGGAGGTTCACAAACCATATTTAAAACAGACATCACTTATTCCCTTCCATGAATGCTTCTAATAGCCGTGGCAAGATTCCTATTATGTCACGTCTGTTGTCAACCAAAAAGGACAGGCGCTCAGGTTTATTACCGACATCTCCGATTTCCCAGTTATAATCAGCGACAATCTGCTCATTTTGGTCTAGTGTACCAATGTTCATCCGAATTTTAGCTTCCTCATGTGTTTTGAAGGCAATTAAAACACTTCTAAGTTCTGAGGTTTTATCAATAGAAACAATATTGCCATAGGTGACTTCACAAGATGTCGCTCCATACGCGGAAACAACATTCATAATGAAATTTAAGTCTGACAGTCTCCCCCAAAAATCCAGGGAATTTGGGTATGTGAAACTTATTGCCGCATTTATCCCCGCCATGTTGATTGGAGTATAAGGCAATAATTCTAGATAACGACGGACATATTCAGGACTATTAAAATCCTCTAACCCACTCAACCCGACTTCTTGAACTTGAAATCGCTGTAAGTCCATAAACCAAGTAACTGCTTGGTAAGCTATTTCCGAAAAGAGGTTCTGTGGCGCACGTTGTTCCCGAAGTGGATTTCCGAAATCCATATGGCATCTTGTTGATATGAATTCTGATGTAAGGATCGCTGGATTGAACTTTCCAATCACCACAGTATTGACAAAATTAATAGTCGGTGTTGTTTGCAATTGATTCACTTCTGATTCGAATTATTTTAGGTTCACCAAAGCGCTTTTTCCTTTTGATTTCTTCTTTGGTTCAAATTCCTTTAGACTTGTCACTAAGAGAATATCTACTACTTCATCAAATTTCAATGGATATAATGATAAAGTCCCGAATCACTTTATTAAGGTTAAGGGTTGCCAACCGGCGTGGCGACGTTTCCAAATAACACGATATTCTTCAAAACATTCCAAAGCTAAAATAGTTCAGATGTCCAATAGAGCCGGTTGGTTCCTTGTTCTTAAAGCTAAAACCATTATGGCGACATAAGCGGCCCCAGCTTTCCTGAGCGCTTTTGCGGCCTCTGATACCGTCGCTCCTGTAGTTGACACATCATCAACAATCAGAACTCGCTTGTTTGCAATCCGTGCCGGACGGCAAACCTGAAAAGCATTCTTGAGATTTACAAGTCTCCTTGCTCGGGAAAGTCCTACCTGAGGTTCTGTGTCGCGACTCTTAACCAGCGATGTTCTATCAAGGACAATCCCGGTTTCCCTTGAAAGCCTTTTCGAAATTGTTATGACCTGGTTAAAACCCCTCCCCACCAGACGTTTTCGGTGAACCGGGACTGGAATGATCGCATCAAATTTATCGTCCGAATAATGCCTGTAAAAGGCGCTTATGAGCAATTCGGAGATAGGACGAACATTGAATAGAGACGCGTGGAATTTGAGCCTTGTGACGCCCGTGCGAACGGATTGTTCATAATAAACCCCATATCGGGCCTTGTCAAAAGGGGGTGGGTTCGTAAGACACCTTCCACACAACAAGGAGGAGCGGTCATCGAAAGTCGCTAGAGGCAAGCCACACAAATTGCAAAAAGGTTGCGACACCAATCTAACAGAATCTCTACATTCAGGGCAAATTACCGATCCCTTAACATGATTCCCTGCCCCGCAAAAATAACAAACCTCGGGGAAAATTACAGAGGAAACAGAATCAATGACCATGGAAAGAATATCTCGATTTATCATATTAGTGTTCAGTCATTCACAATGCTTGACTCATTTCCTTGTGGAGCGCCCAGCGCCTCAACAGGAGCGAACAATGCGGAATCCGTTCTCAGCCTTCCAGTATAACTTCGATATCTTTGGGACATCCTTCCAATGACAAAGCATACCCCATAACCCTTCTGTTTGGACAATAAATATGACCCCAACAAATTATTTAGAATCTAGGACATTTTCCAAGTGACGAATCAGTCACTAAGGTGATATCCTTTTTGCTCAAACTTTCTTACCGAGACTATTTCTAGTAGCGAACAACAGAGATTCACTCACGCAAGACTCTTGGCCGGAAGCCCTTAGTGAGTTCCCAAGCGACTGATTCAGTTTAGCGAACAAAGCGCCTTTAACTCGCTGCAAGTGGACGCAGTTACGACAAATGGAGGAAATCATGAATCAGAGCCATTACCAGTATTGGCCCAAGCGTGTTCCCAAATCCCTTGTCTATCCCCAAACGCCTCTTTATGAATTTCTCGAGACCTCAGCCGCACGGTATCCTGACCGGCCAGCGATCATTTACTACGGCCGACGCATAACATTTTCCGAGATGTGGACCGAGTGCCAGCGCCTGGCCGGAGCCATGGCCACCCTTGGGGTAAAGAAGGGTGATCGTGTGGCCTTGTACTTACAAAATACGCCGCATTTCTCCATCGGGTTCCTGGCGGCAATACGGGCCGGCGCTGTCGTGGCCCCCATGAATCCCATGTTAGTGGCCGCTGAGTTCGCTCATTTGCTCGCCGACAGCGGAGCCAAAATTGTCATCACGACCACCGACCTGTATCCGAGGATTGCGGATGTCTGCCGGGATGCGGGTGTCTCGGAAGTCATTGTCGGGTCCTATAGAGACTATCTACCTCCAGAACCGGAGGCGCCGATCCCGGAGTTTATGCTCCAGGCGCCGCCCCTTATCGAAGGGACGCGCGACTGGTTCAGCGCCCTGGCTAAAGCCCCCGAGCCGCCCGCTGTTTCATTTAGCGTCGATGACGTGTGTCTCTTGCCGTACACAGCAGGCTCCACAGGTCAGCCGAAGGGATGTATGCACACCCACGCTACTGTCACCGCCAACGTTCTCGGCTCTATCACCTGGAGCGCATCCACTTGCATGTCTGTGAATCTGGCCACCCTGCCGCTCTTTCATGTTACCGGCATGGTCCACAGCTTCCTTGCCCCCATCGCTGTCGGAGCCCCCTGTGTTCTCCTGACCCGCTGGGATCGCCAGGCGGCGCTGATGGCCATCGAGAAATATGGCGTTAGCGTCTGGCCAAACATAACCACGATGCTCACCGACCTTTTGGCCACGCCGGACATAGAAAAACGGGACTTGAGTTCACTGGACTTCGTGGGCGGTGGTGGCGCTCCACTGCCCGCAGTTCTGGCCGAAAGATTCAACAGGATTACCGGGCTAACGTTCGTCGAGGGTTATGGCTTGACGGAGACTATTTCCCAGACCCACTGGAACCCGCCGGATCGGGCCAAACCAGGCAGCATCGGTATTCCCGTGTTCGGTGTTGATGCTCGCGTCATGGAGATCTCGACATTCAAGGAAGCCCAGACAGGAGAGCAGGGCGAAATAGTAGTCAACGGTCCCTCTGTTTTGAAGGGCTACTGGAACAAACCTGAAGAGACAGAAGAAGCTTTCATCGAACTGGAGGATGGCAAGAAATTCCTGAGGACCGGTGATATCGGCCACATGGATGAAGAAGGCTACTTTTATGTGTCGGATCGGCTTAAAAGAATGATCAACGCCGCTGGTTTCAAGGTCTGGCCGGCCGAGGTTGAATCCGTTCTCTATCGGCATCCGGCGGTGCTTGAAGCGTGCGTGATCGGAGTGCCAGACGCGAAACGTGTGGAAAACGTCAAGGCCCTCATCAGTCTTCGTCCTGAATCCATCGGTAAGATTACGGAGGATGAAATCATCCAGTGGTCGAAGGAGCGGATGTCAGCGTATAAGTACCCCCGGCTCGTTGAATTCGTCGAGTCATTACCCAAGACCGGAGTGGGTAAAATTCCCTGGCGGCTTCTGCAAGAACAGGAAAGAGCAAAGCTTTCCAGTAAAAAGTAAAACAAAGGAGGAAGATCGATGGGCGCAACAAAGATTAATACGGTAACTGGTCCTATCTTGCCCGAGGAACTGGGCGTAACCTTAGTTCATGAACATCTGTTTTTTGGGTACCCTGGCTGGGAAGGTGACCAGACGGTGGCGCCTTTTGACCGACAAACCATCGTAAACAACGGTGTGGCGCTTCTCCGGCAACTAAAGGACCTTGGCCTAAGGACTTACGTTGATGCGACCGCCGTGGATTGCGGCAGGAACGTTGAGGTCCTGAAAGAGATCTCGGAGAAATCCCAAGTCAACATCGTCTGTTCCACCGGATATTACTACGAAGGGGAAGGGGCTCCGACCTACTGGAAATTCCGCTCCAGCCTGGGAGACGTAAGGGAGGAGCTTTATGAACTTTTCATGAAGGAGGTGACACTGGGCATTCAGCGCTCCGGAATCAGGGCTGGCGTTATCAAGGTGGGCACTAGCAAGGGCCAGATCACTGATTACGAAAAGCTAATGCTGAACGCCGCAGCCAGGGTCCAGAAAGAAACGGACGTTCCCATCATCACGCATACTCAAGAAGGAACCATGGGGCCGGAGCAGGCGGAATTTCTCATCACCGCCGGTGCGAACCCCAAGCGCATTCAAATTGGTCACATGAGCGATAACCTTGACCTTGCGTATCAAATCAAGACACTCGGTCATGGCGTGTACGTTTCCTGGGATCGCATGGGGCTCGAGGTTTTAGCGGGCTGTCCGAGAGACGCTGACCGTTATTCTGTCATGTTGGACCTTATTTCCAAAGGTTATGGCGACCGGCTCATGATTTCTCATGACTCGATTTGCACATGGTTGGGCCGGCCAATTAAGTTGCCGGATGCAGCGTTGCAATTTGTAGCCAATTGGAACCCGACCCATTTGTTCAAGAACATTATCCCTGCCCTGAAAAAGGGAGGGGCTAGCGATGAGCAGATCAAGACAATCATCGAAGACAACCCCCGTCGTCTTTTTGTAGGCGAATAGGAAAGAGGAGATTTTTGGCAACATCTATATAATTTTCTGAAATGGTTGAATAACTTTCAACAAGATGACCTAGTGGGATGTTACGCTCAAGCGGATGTCAAGTTCCACAGCTACAAAAACTTTGGTGGTAATGGCCCGCCAAATTTAAAAGGCAAGTTGGCTATTATCATTAAAGTAGATGTGCCGTGGGCCAACATTTTCCCAGGTTCATCCATTACTCGAGCCTGGCGGTACCCGCGTGAATATTTCCTGATCGCCATCTTCAACCGCTACGCCCCCCGGCGCTTCATAAGACCAATTCCTTTCCACGTCATCACTACTTGCCGATGCTGGTTCATTACCTCGACGTACGTACTAACAGTCCCTCGATCCGGTTTCGAGTGAGAGGGTTTAGATTCAAGAATAGTGACGCGGATCGAAAGGGTATCGCCGGGTCTGACTGGCTCAAGCCAACGTAGTTCGTCTGCGCCGGGTGATCCCAAACTTGCCACCGGTGAGACATAATGGTCAACCAGAAGCCGCATGGCCAGGCTCACTGTGTGCCATCCGCTTGCGATTAAGCCACCGAACACAGAATGCTTCGCCGCCTCCGGATCCATGTGAAAGGGCTGTGGATCGAAACACCGGGCGAATTCGATGATGTCGGCCTCACTAACGGTAATCGAACCGGCCTCGTGAATGGCGCCTGGCACATAATCCTCAAAATAGCGGTCTTCCGCCTTAGTTACGAATGTCATGATCCGTTTAGGACTCCTTGCAATGTAGTCTGACCTTCATTAACGTAGCCAAAAACTTCACTTTTCTTTTAATACCTTTTAGTCTTACGTCAAAGCCACGCCCATGACGAATTTAACCGCAAGACACGAGATATTAAAGATGTTTTTTATTGAACATGAACAGAGTTAAATAAAAGTTTTCTCATTTGAAACTAAATAAGCCTGTTGCAAAAGTCTTTAAATGATGCCGGTAGTCTATGACTGGATTTGACCGCGCCCACTACAGTTACTATATTCAAATTAAACATTGTGTATTATACCAAAACTTCCAACCTAGGCTATAAAGAAAGGAAAGGTGAAAAACATGGCGGTATATGGATTTTTTATGCCTACCGTGAACCTTATGGGAGCCGGAGCGGTTCAGGAAACAGGCAAGCAAGCCAAATTACTGGGCGGCAAAAAAGTTCTATTAGTAACCGACGCCTATCTTGAAAAAATTGGCATGGCCCGGGAGATTGCGGACATTATTAAAAAGGAAGGTATCAAAGTTAAAATTTATGGTGGCGCTGAACCGAATCCCACCGATAAGAATGTACATGATGGCTTTGATATTTATAAAAAAGAAGGCTGTGATCTTATTGTCTCCTTGGGCGGAGGATCTTCGCATGACTGCGCAAAAGTAATCGGACTTATTGCTGGTAATGGTGGAAGAATTAATGACTACGAAGGTGTCGATAAATCTCGATTGCCGATGGCTCCAATGATTGCCATTAACACCACTGCTGGTACGGCCGCCGAAATAACAAGATTCTGTATTATTACAGATTCTTCCAAACACATTAAAATGGCTATCGTAGACTGGCACGTAACTCCGAATGTATCGATCAATGATCCCTTGTTAATGATGAAACAACCTCCTAGTTTAACAGCCTCTACAGGAATGGATGCTCTTACTCATGCCGTTGAAGCGTATGTTTCTACGATAGCTACCCCGGTGACCGACTCGGCTGCATTAATGGCCTTTGAATTAATCCCTAGATATTTGCGCCGTGCCGTAGCTAATGGGGAAGATTATGAAGCACGTGAAAAAATGGCTTACGCTCAATTATTAGCGGGTATGGCTTTTAATAACGCCAGCCTAGGCTATGTGCATTCAATGGCTCATCAATTAGGTGGATTCTATAATTTGCCTCATGGTGTTTGCAACGCAATCCTTCTCCCCCACGTTTCACGATTTAACATGATTGGCAATCTCGATCGTTACGCAGAGATAGCTGCGGCTATGGGCGAAAATATTGATGGACTTTCTGTCAGGGATGCCGCAGAAAAATTCTTGACTGCAATTGTTACGCTATCGGCTGATGTTGGAATTCCTTCAGGTCTAGCGGAACTGAATGTCAAAGAGGAAGACTTTGCGCTGATGGCCGGAAATGCCAAGTTAGACGCCTGTCAACTTACCAATCCACGTACAGCGACACTTGAACAAGTAATTCAAATTTACAAGAATGCAATGTAATTTTAAGGTTCGCTAAATAAGCGGACAAAGAAGAAGCTCTTAGGGGATGAGCCTAAGAGCCTTTTAAACTCGAATTTTTTGTTTTTTCTCCGATATTCAGGCTTGAATCCCACATCTTCTAGATATCTGAAAATAAATGCGCTTGTGGATGAATATCCATATATAGACTTCACTCCAGGATTCCCATCAAACATGATATTCTCTTTATAAGCTTGGCTGACGCTTCCTGCGCCAAAGCGTCTTTTTGTTAATGGGGCGCAAAAATGTCGGTGTTTTTTCTTCTTGACATATTTACCCCTATGTTAGACAAATAACACAATTGTTCTTACTGATAAACGTACCTCGATCCATATTAAACTAGGCAAACAGTTTGATGGGTTTGGGTGTGATATTGGGGGCTATGGGAATGCGGTCTGTATCTTGGGCGCTCAGGGGTTTTGCGTTCATTGCAGCATAACCACCCTG
>JACWAG010000057.1 GCA_014874425.1 Syntrophaceae bacterium
CAAAAGAGCTATTTGAACCCATGATTGGATCTTTGGGCTAGAGACGACCTCCGAGAAGAACCGGAGTGGATTAAAACCGAAATGTGCGGCCATCAGTAAGAACAGCAGGAAGCCGCCGCCCATGAGAAGTCCGGCTTTGATAATCTGCACCCACGTTGTGGCAAGCATACCGCCGGCCACGGCATAGATCAACATGAGTATGCCAACAGAAATAACGGCCCAAGTATACGGAACACCTAGCAACAACTCCATAAGCTTGCCGCCGCCTACCATTTGCACAATTAGGTACATAATTGATAGGAGAACAGCCGCCAATGCCATCGTGGCTCGAACTGGCGAAGGGGACGCCCTGAATGAAAGAATATCGCCTACGGTGTATTTGCCCACGTTTCGGCAAGGCTCAGCCATAATTAGAAGCAAAGTCACATAGGCGAAACTTGTGCCTATGCAGTACATCATCCCGTCCCATCCGAAGAGCGATATAAGGCCAGAAACTCCAAGAAATGATGCCGCCGACATAAAGTCGCCAGCCATTGCCCAGCCATTTTGAGTCCCAGTTATTGAGCTGGACGCCGCATAAAAAGCTCCCGTCGAAGTCGTCCGTTTTGAGGCCCAATAAACAATTCCCAGGGTGATGACAATGAAAATACAAAACATCGTTATTGTTATTCTCTTGTCTGCCCCAACCTTCGGAGGAGTTGCCGGCGCAGCGGTTGTACCATGTTGCGCAACCACCGCCTGCGCAATATAGGAGTCGGGACCGGCCACGGCCTGTGCTGGCATCAATGCCATGATGGACGGGGTTAGCAGAGCAAAAATCAGCGCAAAAATGGCAATACGTCCCTTCATCTCTGTATTCCTCCTTGCTTTAACTCCTCAAGCAGATCGGCCGTCATCTTGTCCGAGAATCTGTTTGCCCAAGAAGCATAATAGCCCGCTATAAACCAACAGTAGACAAACAGTGCCAAAACCAGCAAATATCCCAAATTGATATCGCCTATGACACACCATCCATAAAGCTTCCGCCCCAGATTTGCCACGACAAGAAAGATGACGAAAATGACAGCGGACACTATCCACCATCCGAAAAGAAACTTTTCTTTTCTACGACGCAGTTCTTTGAACTTAGGATTCCTGGCAATTGCGGACCAATCAGCCTTGTTTTGTTCCACCCTTCTTACTCCTTCCTTTCGATATTTGAATCGTCCCACTATGTCTTGCCGACGATCTTCTTGACATCACTTCATGCCGCCACAAGAGAAATTCTTCGGTTCCTCCAGCGGGGAACCACAAGAGCACGAAGCCACACCGGTCAGGCTAGTTCTGTCTAAAACAGCGCGTGCGGACATGCCGAGCCACATGATTCCGTCTCTTAAAAAGAACTTGTATTTAAGCCCGTTCAAACCTTAGCGGTATTTCGGGCGTAGTTCCAAAGTAGATCAAGGAAACCCAGTGACCATCAAGATTTAGGCAATTCGACAAAATTCATTTGGTCCAAATTTCTTCGCATCCTTGCATTGAAGTTCACGAATCAGGACCTCCGGGAGGTTTTTAATCAGCTTGACAAGATTGATGTTGACCTGAACAAAACACCTACGATTGTGTTCTCGGTTATTTGAAATTTAAAGAAAATCAAGACCTATATTTTCACCATTATAATGAACAACGCTTATGATCGTAATACTAAAATTGTTACCTCTTTGTCAAATAAACTCTTCAATAGAAAACCATTTTTTTAGAAGCGATTATCCGTATAAAACAGATAGGGATTTTTTTGGGTTCACTATAGCGAACAATATGCCTTATCGGAAATCGCCCGGGATTGTATAACCTGTCGACAAATAATAATTTTCCGCAGAGAATTTGGTAATGTCGATTCTTCAGAAGAAACACACAAGCGATTCTGATAAAAGCAATAGCTAGCGCGCTTCAAAACAAAGCCATTATGCATGGCTTTTCCTGGTTTCGATCCTACGGCGTTCATAAAAATTCAGATTGAAGACTATTTTGGCGCATACGATTTCGGAAGACCATAGCCATTTCCGCTCAAAATCAAATCACGGAAACGGCTGGTAATGAATATCAAGTAATTGAGTTGAATGAGATTTCAGGCTTCTTCAGGCAGAATATTGAGAAGATCTTCGGCCATTGTCCTAACATGTCTCATAAGAGCTTGAATGGATTCCAGAATATCAAGATACAAAGAAGAACCGCGAGGGGCGCAAATGCCTTTAAGAAGACGGTCAACATGACTGATCTGGAGGTCCTGACACAATTGATCCAGCCTTTTTTCTTCAGAGATTATGTGGTTCAACAAATATTTATTGGGAGCGATTATAGAATCACGTAAATTTTTCAGCATTTCAAGAACAAATTTGAGCAGATCGTCTACTTCAAAGAGGCCTTTTTCACTAAAGGGAACGCTGTCTCGCGCTTTGATCTTACAACAATTCAAAATACCTTCCAGGAAGTCCCCAATTCTTTCCAGGTGGCTAGGAAAAAGAATGATTGTCCTGCACATCTCTATTGGCTCCTTTAGAGCGCAGGCCAGACTGGTCGTAAGTAGCTTTTCCTGCTCGTGCACATCCTTTCCGAGGACCTCGCAAGCGTCAATCTCTTCAGGGCAGTCACTTATGAAACCGAGTCTGACTAATCTAGCCATCTCGATCAACTTGCTCAGCATCACCAACAGGCCTTCCTCTAGGGTAAGGCTTTCTGAAACCGGATGTTTATAAAGACTCTCGAGTTTCAAAGTCTCGGCGTCAAATTTTGGGCTTATCATTCTAATGGGATTAAAGAAAACTTGTTTGTCTTTCATCGGGTGGGACCTCCTCAAACTAAATGGCCATATATGGATTGCAGAAACTGGAAGATAAATCCATTTGTAACAGAAAAAATGGCTGAAAACAAGTGTTTTGAGCGATGTTCAGATGTCGAGGAGAAACTCGGGCTTCTGGTTGAAACTTTCTTCATTTCCCCATGTAAAATGTTTATATGCTCAACTGTTGATAATGAATCTCCACCAGAATTTCAGTCATGAATTGGTTTGTTTTCGGACATAATATAACTCATGATTCTTGATTGCCATGTATCAATTTTTTTTACAAAATGTAAAGATCCTGATATGTTTTGCTTCTGATAAACTAGGATATTAGCTACTTCGTAGCGGCTACAAAAAAGTGTAAAAATGTAGTCGGAGAGAAATCAACATGAAAGCCCTGTATTTCAATGGATCGAGTTTGGAATTGCGGGAGACCCCTATCCCTGAGGCTGGAGAGGATGGTTCTCTTATAAAAGTCCTGATGGCCGGCATATGCCGGACAGACTTGGAGATATTGAAAGGATACATGAATTTTGTCGGAGTGCTTGGCCACGAGTTTGTTGGCAAGGTTGTAGAGTCTTCTGACAGTTCGTTTTTAGGAAAGAGAGTTGTCGGCGAAATAAACGCTGGTTGCGGCCATTGCGATTTTTGCAGGAAGGGGTTGAATAGACACTGCGAGAATCGCAAAGTCTTGGGTATCGCAGGACTCAATGGGGCCTTTGCCGAATACTTGACATTACCGACTTCCAATTTATGTCTGGTTCCTGATTCCTTGTCTAATCAAAGCGCAGTATTTGTCGAACCAATGGCTGCCGCAACTGAAATTCTTGAGCAGATTCACGTCCTCCCGGATAGCCGTATTCTTATCGTAGGAGATGGTAGACTGTCTTTTTTAATCTTTCTTGTTTTACGGTTAACGGGCGCAAGCGTTACAGTACTCTCCAAGCACACGGCCAAGAAAGAGAAATTCGAAAGAATTGGCGCTAAAGTCGTTATCAGTGACGAGGTTTCCCAGAAAGCGATAGGGAAGTTTGATTTTGTTGTCGAAGCCTCCGGAAGTCCTTCAGGCTGGAGCTTGGCGTCGTCGCTAGTCAAGCCCAGGGGTGTCATGGTACTTAAGAGCACTTACCATGGTGACTTGCAATTCAACACCGCCATGTTGGTAATAAACGAAATATCGGTTGTTGGGTCACGATGTGGAAGGTTCGAGCCTGCTTTACGATTACTGGAAAGAGGGCTGGTGGATCCAACGGTCCTGATCTCTGATTCTTTCAGTCTTGATGATTACAGCGCCGCATTTAGAAGGGCCACGGATGGGAACACATTCAAGACGCTGTTCCGGATTTAGCCGTATAAATCCTGGTGGTATTAACTTTGGGACATCTTTTCAACGACCGGCTCAAATCA
Source organism: Syntrophaceae bacterium (assembly GCA_014874425.1). Taxonomy (GTDB): domain Bacteria; phylum Desulfobacterota; class Desulfomonilia; order Desulfomonilales; family Desulfomonilaceae; genus CAJBEZ01. Next base: position 4,229 of record JACWAG010000057.1, read on the forward strand.
TCAAGGAACCTGTGGGTCCTTCTGATTTTATTCGTGATCCTGGGAGGACTATCAGCGTATCTTATTGCTAGGCTTTATATGACCACCTCGCTGCTGGCCGACTTCAAATTGAGGTCATTCGTTCACGAGACTGATTTCAAAAGAGGGCTACTGGAGGAACTCTTTGAACATAGAGAGCATGATTTCGAATCCATTGCCAAGTCTAAGGCATTAAGTGTTTTCCTGTCCAGCCTGGCGGATAAAGCTCTCTCACAACATGGTTCTAAAAAACTGATTTCTGAAATTGAATCCGATTTCAATAGGAGACTGGATTTAATCAAAGAATCTGAACTGCCGGCCTTCCTTAGTATAACCTATTATGATTTTGAGCGAGGAAAAGTGCTTGCCGATGCGCAATCCTCCAAGGAACTTGGCTCTTTAGATGAGTCCTTTTTGAGAGGGCTTGATCTTGATCCATCCGGGAAACCGAAATTCCTTGTTAAATGTTCCGGAAGCCACTGTAAAGTCTATCTGATTGGCTTGGTTTCACATGAGGGGAGTCGCAGGGGTGTTCTTGTGACGGAATTGTCTGCGCAGGCCCTTTTGAAAAGAGTAAGATCGTTTGAGGTTCAAAAACCTAAAGAACCTGAATGGATACTGGACAGACGCGGAACAATAATAGCCGGGCCTGAATCGACCATCGGTTCCAGTGTAAAAGATATTTTCGGTGTCTCTTTGGAGAATCTAAACAAAGTAAGATCGTTGACTCCGAACAAAAACTACACTGGTCTGATTCATGGGCCTGTACTTGCTCTGACACGTAGCCTAGGAATTGGAGGCATGTCTATTCTGGAAATCTCCCCAGACATGATTTATGCGAAATATCCCTCGTTTGGTTTATGGGGTCTTCTCATTTTTTCTCTCATGGGAGGACTCGGACTGATGTTGGTCTATGTGTACAGGAGCTTCTACGTCCAAAATCAAATGAACAGTGAGCTTCAAGAAGCCAAAGAGCTTCTTGAGACAAGAATCCATGAGCGAACATCTGAACTTGAGGCGGCAAACGATGAACTTGCCTCTGAAATCACCGAACGCCAGCAATCCCAGGAGAAACTTTATCAGCAGGCCCAGATACTTGCCTCAATTACAGACACTATTCTTATTATTTCTACGGACAAGAAGATCATTTATGGAAACGCCACCGCATGTGAACTCTTTGGAGATGGCTCCGAACAGTCCATCATCGGTAGAGACTGTTACGAAATGTTAAGGGAGGTCGGGGACATTTGCGACGACTGCCTGCTTGATCTCATGATTTCAGAAGAAAGACCGTATAAAAAAGTAACAATATGGCATAACAAGGGCGGGAGTGAATTGTGGGTCTACAATACGGCGTTTCCATATCGCGATGATCAAGGGCACCTATTGGGAGCGATTGTGCTGAGCACCGATTATTCTGCACAAAAGGAGATCGAGATAGCCCTCAATCGCGCAAAAGAGCACGCTGAAGCGGCAAGTAAGGCCAAAAGTGATTTCCTAGCTCGAATGAGCCACGAAATTCGGACCCCGATGTATGGCATCCTGGGGACCTTGGAACTGGCGCTTGATGGGGAATTGAAAGCCGAACAAAGAGACCTCTTACTTACAGCGAAGTTTTCTGCGGAAGCTCTTCAGGGAATTCTGAACGATATTCTGGATTTCTCAAAGATTGAGGCCCGCAAGATTGATTTGGAAGAGAAGATATTTTCCCCGCTCACTGTTGTTGAGTCGGTATTTGACACATTAGCTGTAAGAGTCCAGGAAAAGGGTTTGGAATTGGTTTCAGACGTAAAGCCGGAAATACCTGTCGCCATGATTGGTGACCCTTTTAGACTACGGCAAATCTTGCTGAACCTGGTGGGTAATGCTGTAAAATTCACTGATCACGGAGAAATTCTCATAAGCGTTTTTCGGAAGCAGCGTTTACGGAACCAACTTTGGCTTGAATTTGTTGTCTCAGACACCGGGATAGGAGTCAATCCTGACAAGCTGAAGACAATCTTTGATCCTTTTGCGCAAGCGGAGGGTTTTATTTCACGAACCTTCGGTGGCACTGGTCTTGGGCTGGCCATATCGAGTTCTCTGGTTAATATTATGGGTGGGGAGATCTGGGCCGACAGCGTTCCTGGTAAAGGAAGTTCTTTTCATTTTTCCATACCTCTAAAAATTGTCGATGATCTCCAGCCTTTGGAAGAAGAATATTGCACAGATCCAAGCGATGTCAGGGTGCTAGTCGTTGATGACAACCCGACAAATCGGCGCATCCTCGTGGAAAATCTGGCCAGGTGGGGACTCTGCGCTGATGAAGCCCCAGACGCTGAACAAGCTCTCTTGAGCTTATCTCATGCGCAAGCCGAGCAGCGGCCTTACCATTTGATCCTGCTCGATCAGCGCCTGCCGGGCATGTCAGGATTGGAACTGCTGCAACAAATGGCGGATACTCCCGGTACAAAGGCAATTCTCCTGTCATCGTCGGCGGATATTCATGAAAGGTTGAAGTCTGAAGAACTTGGCGTAATCGATTTCCTGTTGAAACCGGTGAAACAGGCGGATCTAAAGAAAAGCGTTCTAATAGCGTTGGGCTGGAGAACGAGACCTGAGCAGAAAGAGGCGGCCATATTGCCTCAAAAAAATGCGACTGGTGTTTCTGCGCCGGCATTACGGGTCCTTTTGGCTGAAGATAATCCCGTAAACCAGAATCTAATTAAGAAGGTGCTCGAAAAAAGCGGTTATGAAGTGACCGTAGTCAGTAATGGACGAATGGCGGTCCATGCAGTCTCGGAAAGCGATTTTGACCTCGTCCTGATGGACATCCAAATGCCGGAGATGGATGGGCTTACAGCGACCAAACTGATACGGCGCAATGAAGAGCGTTATGGGAAACACCTCCCTGTCTTCGCCATGACTGCCCATGCGTACAAGGAGGCTGAGCATCTGTGTCGCGAATCCGGGATGGACGGCTACCTTACAAAACCGATCAGCGGGTCAAAGCTTACCAAGATCCTGGCAAAAATCCTGGCAGGGAACACTAGACGTAGCAAAAAGACCTCAACGTAATTGACCGGATTCGGAATCTTATCCCGAAGAGTTTGGAATCGTCGTCTAGCGCCGGAGTCTATTCAAGATAAGAAAGAGCTTGTCTGTTAACTGTCGGACTCATTTCCTCAGAAACCTCGTTTGTTATAGTTTTCAGGGCGTTGCCTACAAGTGGCTTGAGGTTCGGTCTCATTCTTTTGAAATCCTGAAAAACATTGAGAAGTTTTGAAGCGACATAAGTGTTCATAGGCGCCAGTTCTATTATAACGCGCGTTGCCCAGTTCACCCCCTCTGCAGTCCAGATTTTCTTTGTGTTGCCTGCCATGGTAAGGAAAAGAGCACGAGCCCACGTCGGATTTGCAATGTCGAAAGTAGATCTGCCTCGCTCCTTCTCGATCATTTCGAAGAGATCACTTTTCCAGCCACTTGAAATTACTCTTAAATAGTTGGCGTATGCGCTGAGGTTTGCTTTCCAGTCATGGTAAGTCCTTTCGAGAATGTCAATTCGTTCATTCATGGATGAACGATTTGTGGCGAGCAGCGCCCCAATCTTGTCTGTCGCCGAAGTGGCGCGTTTGTAATGCTTTCTAATCAAATCGTGACTATCCGTGGCATCGTCAATGGCAATAATTTCCAACAGCGTCTGTTTAAGTATGCGGTCTTCTATGCCATCTTTAGGGGAGGATTTCTCTTTATACGTGTCCAAGGATTCGAATTCCCGGACCATCTCTGCTTTATAGGTCCTGTTAATCATCCTTGTGAGTTTTTCGCGAACATCAACCAGTTCCGTATGCCAACTTGAATAAGATCTATCCAGTGGCTGTTCATCTATTCTTAGTAAGAAAGATTTTGCCGACGAAGCTATGTTACGATTAGTCAGGAGTTCGCCGAAGAGGTCGACCCAACTCTGGTCAATTCGGGCGTCTGTCTGATTGAGGAGTCTTACTCTCTGTAAATCTGTGAACCTGCGGAAGGCCTCGATTCGGTTGAAAAGATTGTCCTCGAGCCTAACCTGACGGATCAGATCGTCTTGGTCTTCCTTTTCTCTATGGCAAGTCCCGTAAAAAGAGTAATTGCGGTTCAGGGAAGCAAATGCTGGTTCAGTTGTTATATTTTGGAAAATCAGCTCAGCATCCAGGGAGTTGAATTCGAAAACCCGGTTGGTACCCTCCACGACGTTTCCACTGTGATCTATCAGGGCCAGTTCTACCGGCAGGTGAAATGGTAAAGCGCCAGGGTCAGGCTTTTGTTGGGAGAAGCCTATCCTGTATGTCCTAGAGTTTGGATAGTATTGGGTGTCAATAGTAACTTTTGGATACCCGATACGATAAAGCCAACATTCCTTAAATTGCTTTAAATCTCTTCCAGAAGTTTCCTCAAAACATTCAAAAAACTGGTCTGTGTTTGCGTTTGAGTCCTTGTATCTTGAAAAGTAAAGTTCTTTTCCCTTCTTAAATGTCGCAGCGCCAAGAAGCATTCGCAACATCCTTATGACTTCAGCGGCCTTCACATAGGTGACGCTGTCTATTAACTCATCCGGGTCGTTAAAACCCTTCCTGACTATAATTCCAGCGTTCCCTGTGTCTTCAATAGATAGCGGACCCAGCAAAGGACTTCTTATTGAATCAACCTGGTTGAGACGAATGAATGTGGGATCAAAAGTGTCTTCCAAAAAATTTCTTTCTACAACGACAGTGTAAGCCTCGTTTAACCACACGTCGAAAGGGGTCTCCATGGTGGTTTCACTTCCACATTGGTTGTGCTCAAATTCGTGAACAATAACAGAATGCGCATACAACAACGACATGTCAGTTGTGTGCTCGTCTATGAGCGCCGCGTCGGTGACTATTGTAGTGTTACCGACATTTTCCATGCCCCCAAAATTCGACTTGGTCATGCAAATGGTGCGATACACATCTGATTTGTATTCGTAATCCTGAGTTGATTTAACCCACAAGATGGACTCTTTGAGTATTTGCATGGGGATCAACGCGCTTGACGCCCTCCCTATAGGCACTAGATATTCCAGGCGTACTGTCTTCCCTGAGTCATATGTCACATGATCTACGAGAGAGTCCCATGTGCCTACACTGACGATGAACAAATATGGGGCCATTGGGACGTCATTTCTATATGTGATGAGCTTTCGGGAAGGGTCTCCAGGCTTTAGAATGGGAATTCCATCCGGGTTATTGTCAGGATCTATAGCGCCGTTGGAAATCAGATTGGTGTATCTCGCGTCTGCTTCTATAGTAGTCAACATTCTACACTTAGCGCGACAGTCGTCAAAAACAGGAGCTATACGCTGAAACCCCCACTGCTGACATTGCGACATGTATTGTTGGGGCGCTCCTGGCGGGGTAGCGTCTTTATAGATTCCTTCCAGAATATTGTCCGATGGAACGCACCTTGTAACGGTTCTAAGTTTAAATTCTTCCCCTGATCTGATGATCCGATCCGGAATCACGGTTAATCTGTTGATGTCCCGTAAGTATTTGAAAGCTGCGTCACCGGTGGTGAGACCTGAAGGGGGCTGTTCCCATGAGACACTAACTATTTCCAGGTCTCGAGCGTCCAGTTCGATTTTGTCTAAGTCGGTGAGCGCTGAAATATCCATGATGTTTTTGACCTCGACGCAGGAATCGAGGAAATTGATATGCAGCTCCATATGGCGCAGTTTTACTGTTAGTGGGTGAAAATTTTGTCGAAAATATTTGAATTGGTTCTCTGCCAACTTACCGCCTCCTAAATCAAAATATTCGTTGACCTGTTTCTGAGTAACTCCTCAGTTAATCGCGGCATTTTGAGGTTCCTTTATTGGAATCATTGAGGATTTCTGCTAGGTCGCCGCACGCAACTGAGGGATTACGTTTCTGATATATGACCACCTAAATTTATCCCTAGCTCGTCCCTAGAGGGACACAGATTGACGTCAAGCTATGTGTGGTTATTTTCTAACATAGTATGTGCAACGATTTTTTGGAATAGAGATCTAGAAAGGAGACGAGAATGCCAACAAAAATCACTTGGGAAACAAATCTTGAAAAGGCCCTGGCCCGCTCCAGGAATGAGAAAAAACCAGTATTGCTGGATTTTTTTAATCCAGCTTGAATCGGTTGTAAACAGATGGATGCGGTTACGTATCCCGACGCCAGCGTTATAAGTTTTGTAACTGACAGACTGATCCCGTTGAGAATACCAGCGGATGATCGATTGGCAGGACAATTCAAAGTAAAATGGACGCCTACCCTAGTCACACTTGACGAAAACGGCGAAGAACATCACAGGTCCGTTGGGTTCCTGAAACCGGAAGAATTTGTCGCTGCGTCTTTATTGGCTATAGGAAAGGTCGATTTCGAGACCGGCGCCTTTGAACAGGCGATCCGTAATTTTGAGGACATCATATCCAATCACGAGTCCAGCAAAGCTGCGCCTGAGGCGGTCTATTTAAGAGGAGTCTCACTTTACAAAAGCACCGGACAGGCGTCTCATCTGAAAGAGGCCTATGAGCAATTAACCGGACGGTATCCGGACAGCGAATGGGCCGACAGGGCGGCGCCGTACAAGCTGCTGGGCTGATTGAACCAAGTTTGCTAATCCTTGTTGGCGTGCATCAGGAAAAAGAGTCCAGGTTGGAACATGCTGCCACGTTTGCGCGTTCCGCTGACTTCGCTTGACATGGGTGGGGCTTTTGAATAGTTTCATCAAAAAGTAATTGGAAATCTTTCTTATAGGTGAATGATATGTCCCTTGGCCTGAAGCAACGAGTAACCTCTGGTGTCAGTCAGTTGGATCGCCTGATGGGGGGGCTTTTCATCGGAGATAACGTCGTTTGGCATGACGACTCCGGGAGTCTGGCCTCAGTTTTCTGCTTTAACCTCATCCAGGCGTCGCAATCTCAAGGGAAGGCCGTGATATATGTAAGTTTTGATCGATCGCCCCGCAATCTCCTGGAGAAATTGGGACCACTCGCAGAGAATCCACTGTTGACGATCCTGGATTGTTTCACCTGGGGTAAAGGAGCGGGCTCCGATGTATTCCTGAGGTTTTATTATGATGGAAAGACGGAATGGCCATGCCGAATAATTCGTGTAGATGAGCCTCGTCAGCCTCAGCACGTTATGGATACGCTTTATGGAGTGCATGCGGCGCTGGAAGGCGATGTTCGGCTGGTTTTCGAAAGTTTGACTGGCATGCAGGAACTTTGGGGCGGCGAGGACAAGATTCTGAATTTTTATACTCATTCGTGTCCCAGACTTTATGAACTTGATACTGTGGCTTACTGGATCATGGAGAAAAACGCCCATTCTCCGAAGCTCCGCGCCCACATCAACCAGATTGCTCAGGTGGCCATAGAACTTTCGATCAAGCGAGGATCTACCTCCTTAACAATACTAAAAGCCGAGGAACGTAGTTTCGAAAATGTCCATCGTCCTTATTCATATTGGACAAAGGACCTGAATGTAAGGTTCGAAGAGGAGCGCAGAACGTCCAGTCGCATTGAGTTGGGACTTCGACTGAAAGATGTGCGGACCAAACGAGGTCTGTCCCAGACGGAACTGGCGAGACTTGTTGGTGTTACTCCGAGCACCATCTCTCAGGTTGAGAGCAATCTTATTTACCCTTCTTTGCCTGCCTTGCTGAAAATGGCAGAGGTCCTGTCTGTCGATGTAAGTTATTTCTTTCAGGATCGCGTCGATCTAGCAAGGCGAATCGTGTTTTCAGCTTCTGAAGCCCTTGAAATCAAACTTCATGACATTCCCGAAGGAATCGTAGTCGCGAAGCTGCTGACACCAATTGATTTCGATGGTCAGGCGGAGCCGTATATGATAGAAATGGCCCCGGACACGAAGCTTCCATGTCACTTTTTTGTTCACAAGGGGGAAGAGGTTGGTTACGTACTCTCCGGTCGTTTGCAAATGACTGTCGAAAAAGCGGCCAACAAACTGAAGGCTGGGGATGTTGTATATCTTACCACCGAGATGCCTAATCAGTGGATTAATCCGGGTCCTGGTCCGGCCAAACTCATCTGGCTAAAATTAAAATAGTTGTCCGTGAAAATTTCCATCCTTCTGGAAACTTATTCCAATTTCCCTAGTCGATGGTTCCAGAGACTCATTCTGATCAAGAAGATTTTCTTGACCCGAAGTGTTCAATAGGTTATGTGATATAAGTTTAGGCTGGAAGCGTTTAGTTG